>PFFX01000155.1 GCA_002783385.1 Rhodobacterales bacterium CG15_BIG_FIL_POST_REV_8_21_14_020_59_13
TTGCCTTGCGTGGCTGGGGTGGCGCTGCTAATCGCGCGCCTCCCACCGACGGTTCGACCGTTCGGGAGCGTCAGTGAGCGGGCGTAGCTCAGGGGTAGAGCACAACCTTGCCAAGGTTGGGGTCGGGCGTTCGAATCGCCTCGCCCGCTCCATTTTTCCTTCATATTTTCAAGTGCGTATAGCCGGTAGGCGCCAATCAAGGGCGCTTACACGGCTCATTGCGCTTGTTGTTGTAAGCAAAATGTAAGCGCGACGGCTTGTGCCGGGTGTGCGGTGAATTGACTCAGCCCCGGTTATTGGCATGACGTATGCAGCACCGACAACAGAGCATTCGTTCAAATTATGGGGCCACAACAATGACTAAGGGCAAGGTGGGGCGAAGTCTTTGACCATCGACCTTCGCCAGCTTCGCTTCGCTGTTACTGCAGCAGACACGGCCAGCTTCCTGCGCGCGGCCAAGCAGCTTAATGTCAAACAATCGACCCTCAGCAAGAAGGTATCCGCGCTCGAGCATCGCCTCGGTATCACTCTATTTGAGCGCTCGACCAGAGGCGTTGTCCCGACAGAGACTGGCAAGGCCTTCCTCGAGGTCGCGCGGCGGATCGTCACCGATGCCGACAATCTGCTGACGACGGCGAAGGCCGTGAGATACGGGGAGGTCGGGCGCCTGATGGTCGGCTTTTCCGGCTCTCTCAGTACCGGCAATCTGCGCCTTTTGCTTGGCGATGTGCTCGAACGCTTTCCCGATGTGCAACTTGATGCGCTCGAAGCCAGTCCCGAACGCATGCTATCAGGGCTGCAAACCCGCATCGTCGACATCGCCATCCATGCCAGCCAGATGGAGGAACCCGGAGTCACCAAGCGCTGGCTGTGGTCCGAACGACTGATGGTCGTCTTGCCCAAGGAAGATCGCCTAACCGAGAATGAAAACTTGCTCTGGACCGATTTGCGCAAAGAAGTGTTTGTGATGCCGCGCGACCGTAGCGGGCCCAGAATCTCCGAAGTGATCCGCCAGCGGCTTGGCAGCCATGGCTTCAAGGCCAACATCATCACCCAGGAAACGAGCGCAGAGACCATCGCCGCTATGGTGCCGTTCGGGAAGTTCATCACCGTGGTCCCCGAAAGCGCGACCGGCGCTGTCCGGCCCGATGTCCTGTTCCGCGAGATAACCGACCCAAGCGGTGCTGCGCATCTCGATTTTGCAGCCTGGTGGCGCGAGGACAACGATAATCCCGCACTCGCCCGCTTCTTCAAGCTGCTCGATGAACGCTATCCGCTAACCGGCGCTGGCTGAATGTTCCGCCGCGCTTTCGCGAACTCGCGATCGGTCGCCATAAACCGCTCCAGCATCGGGGCGACCAACTGCTCGGGTGTTGGTGCACCTAGCTCCTCTCCGCCATTCAGGACGGTGCCATAGGTTACCAGATCGCAGTGCAACCGGGCGGGGATCTCGATGGTGAGCTTGACCGGCTTCTCGTCGGTGATGTCGGAAAGCTTGAGCCTGGTCACGATGCACTTTCCAGTACGATATCACGGGTGACCAGCACCCGCACTGGATAGCCCGGCCGTATAGTCAGCGTCGGGCGGATATTGAGCTCGCGCGAGACGATCTGTTCGCCTGTGCGGTTGACGCTGTCCTGACTGCCGCGCCGCAGCGCCCGCGCCAAATCACTGTCACTGCCGGAACCAAGGTCGCTACCGACGCCCAGCAAGGTCGAGACCAGCGCGGCCTTGAGCACGCCGCCCCAGTGATAGTCGACCCCGTCTTCGAGGCCGGCATAGCCGGATGGGTCTGCCGCAGGCTGGCGCTCCAGTACGATCGAACGACCATCCGGTAGGATAAGCCGGTTCCACGCCAGCAGCACGCGCCGCTGGCCAAAGCCGACATCGGATTCGTACTCGCCGATCAGGCGCGCGCCTTGCGGGATCAGCAAGCGGCGTCCGGTCAGGCTGTCATAGACATTTTCAGTGACCTGCGCGGTCACAAGGCCGGGCTGGTCGGAGCGGATACCGGTAATGAGTGCGGCGGGGATGACTGAACCGGCTTGCAACAAGGCTCCCGTTGGTGCGGCATCGAGCCGCTGCAATGAAACCGTGCGGCGCTCAGCGGGTCGATCAAGAAAAGCAGGCTGTGCGGCAGAAACCGAAGCCTGAGCTGGTGCAGGCACTGGCGCGGAAGGAGACAGCGCCTGCGCCAGACTGGCCGCGGACGTTCCGCCGCCAAAAAACAGGCGGCTACCGCGTGCGGCTTCGCGTTCCTGTTCGATCCGCTGACGCGCCGCTTCCTCTGGGCTGATGCCCTGCGGCGGCGGCGGGGGCGGTTGTGCACCCACAGGCGGCAAGGCTGCGACAGCCCCGCGCTCTTGCGCATCAAGTATCGGTTTGCCGAGATCGCCGGGAAGCGGCGGTCCAAGCCTTGGCACCTGCGAATAATCCCTCGGGGCCGAGGCCAGACCGTCGGCCACCGCGACACCATCGGTGTTGAACAGTTCCTCCTCGCTCCCTTGCGAGGCAGGCTGCAGCGCATAGAGCAAAGCTGCGCCCACCAGCGATAGTCCGACGGCGCTGGCGATACCAATTGCCTTTCGCGACAGCCGCACGACGCGCGGGCCCTCGCCGCGCAGGCTGGTGATGGATTCGGCGTCGACGGGGCGTTCGGGAGCAGGCTCGCTGTTCATCACTCGCTCCGGGCGCGGTTGGTGATCTTGACGCGTACCTGCCTGCGCCCTGCGCCAAGACGCAATTCGGCCTTATGGAACAGCCGGTCGACGATCAAATAGCGCCCGTTCACCCGGTAATTGACCAGTTCGGCCTCGCCCTCCTCGCCAATGACAAAGAAGGGCGGCATTTCGCCTTGGGCAATATCGGGCGGGAACTCCACGAGCGTGCGCTGACCATCATCGAAAACGCGCAGCGGCCGCCAATCGGGTTTGTCGCCCGATATCCGGTAATCAAAATTGAGGTTTTCGATCGTGAACCCATCCGCAATCGGCGCCGTGCGCACGGCTTCGGCTTCTGCCCGTCGCAATGCGATCAGCTCGTCTTCGGGATAGAACCAGCTGACCGAGGCCATGTAGACGCGGGCATTGGCGCGCAGTTCGACGTGATAGGTGCGCCGGTCGGTGTTGATGACAAGGTTGGTGGTGATGTCAGCCCGGGTCGGCTTGACGAGGATATGCACCCGCTGTGTGGAGCCCGATCCGCTGAGCGTATCGCCGATCATCCAGCGTACCGTATCGCCTGCCGCAACCGGGCCGGGGCCGACCAGCTGCTCGCCTTCTTGCAGCGCGATATCGGTCACTTGCCCTGGCTTGGCATAAATCTGGAACAGCGCTCCTTCGCTAAAGGCATAGCGCTGGATCGCATTCTGGAAACCTGCATCCTCGGGCTGGATACGGGCAGCATCATTTGCCGCTCCCACTTGCGTCTCGGGGTCAGACGGGCGGGAGCGGCGCGCGGCAGTGGGGGAGGCCTGCCGCGAAAGGAGGTGGATGTCATCGGGTGTCTGGATCGCCGTGAGCGGGCGCATTTTCACCAGCGCTGCCAAGGCTAACTGCATGGCCGCAGCCGAGGGGGCCGGGGTCGCCGAGGCCGGGACGGCCAGCGCCAGCGAGGTCGCGGCAAGCAGGCTGACGAAAACTTTGCGGAAGACAATATGTGAGCGGGACATCAGCCGAGCTCCTTTGACCAGTTGATGGATGTGACGAAGATACCGAGTGGATTCTTGGTGAGCGCATCGGGATTATTGGGAGGCTGCACGGTGATGCCGAGGATCGCGGTCCAGCGGCTCGTCTCAGCGAGCGCGCCGTCGCGGTAGCGGCGCTCGACCCAGGCCACCCGGAAACTCCTTGGCGAAGCACGGATCACGCTGGTGACATCGACGGCCACCTGTTCGCGTCCAATCACGGAAAAGGGATCATTGGCGCGCGCATAGTCATTGAGCGCCAGCGCGCCCTTGTCGCTCGCAAAGTCATAGGCCCTGAGCCAGTTCTCGCGCACGACGATTGCATCATCGGGAATGGCGCGGACATGTTCGATGAAGCGGGCAAGGTGGAAGGCGATCTGCGGATCGGTCGGCGCGAACTCCGCATTGGCAGGCGCGACGCTGCGCGCTTCGCCAAGCTTGTCGACCTCGACCACCCAGGGGACGATGGTGCCGCGCGCATTCTGCCAGATGAGACCGCCGGTCAGCGCCGCCGACAGGCCGAGCGCGCCGAAAAAGGCATAGCGCCAGCTCCTTGCCTGCACGCGGGCCGAGCCGATGCGCTCGTCCCAGACCTGTGCCGCGCGCTGATAGGGCGTCTCGGGTTGCGGTGTCTTGCCGTACCGGATCGAGGGGCGTTTGAACATGAGAGGTCAGTCCTTCTCTTTGGTGTCGATCGAGGAGCCTGCGCCGTGGCCGTCACCGGAGCGCACAGTGTGCGCGGCGAGCGAGGCCGAGTGGCCGAGGCTCTGGCGCTGCTTCATGGATTTGGCCCAGGCGGGCGGGCCGTTTTCGGGTGCTGGACCGGAGGGCGTGGTGCCTGGTGCAGGCACAATGCGGCCGCCCATATTGCCGACCGACGCCCGTGCACCCTCGCGGAAATTGCTCTTGGCGCTATCTGCCGCTTTGCGCAGTGGCGACATGGCTGCGCCTCCTGCGGCGCGGCCGACACCGGCCATACCGCCTGCGACGGCCGCACCGCCGCTCTTGCCAGCGGAACCGGTGGCATAGGCCATGGTTGCTCCGCCTGCGGCGCGCGATGTGCCTTGCGCGGCCGACGAGGCGGCGCTCGCCACCGCCCCGCCAGCCAGCTTGGCTCCAGCGACACCGCCCACCGCCGCGCCGCCCGCCAGCAGGGCGGTGCCTGCTGCTGCGCCAGCGCCCAATTGCGGCCCGCCTGCGACGATGCCGTTAGCGATGCCGGGGCCAAAGATGCCCAGACCGAGAAGCGTGAGGCTTGCAAGCACGATGGCAAGCGCATCCTCGATGGTCGGCTCGCCGGGGATCGCGCTGGTGAATTCAGCAAAGAGCGTCGAGCCGATGCCGATGATCACCGCGAGCACCAGCACCTTGATGCCCGAAGACACGACATTGCCGAGCACACGCTCGGCTAGGAAGGCGGTCTTGCCGAACAGACCGAAGGGGATGAGGATAAAGCCAGCGAGCGTGGTCAGCTTGAACTCGATCAGCGTGACGAAGAGCTGGATCGAGAGGATGAAGAAGGCGATGATCACCACCGCCCAGGCGAGCAGCAGGATGATGATCTGCAGGAAATTCTCGAAGAAACCGACATAGCCCATCAGATCGGCGATGGATTCGATCAGCGGCCAGGCGGCATCGATCCCGACCTGGGCCACACGCCCGGGCTGTAACAGGTCGGCGGCACCCAGCCCCGAACCGCTGGCTTTGAGGCCTAGGCCTGCAAAGCTGTTGAAGATGATGTTGGCGAGCGCGCTCCAGTTACCGATGATATAGGCAAAGATGCCGACGAAGAGCGTCTTCTTGACGAGCCGGGCGATGATGTCGTCATTCTCGCCCCAGCTCCAGAACAGGGCAGCCAGCGTCACATCGATCACGATCAGCGTGGTCGCGATGAAGGCGACCTCGCCAGAGAGCAGGCCAAAGCCGCTGTCGATATATTGGGAGAAGATCGCCAGAAAGCGATCGACGACGCCGGTGCCGCCCATGTCAGTCCTCCCCTCGTTGGTCGCCAACCGGGGCTGACACCGGGAGGTGCGGCGCGTCCGGCGGCGGAGGATCGGCGAGCCCGGAATAGGCCTCTGGATGATCCACGCCCAGGAAGCGGCGGCGCTTTTCGGCCCAGGCCGCACGGCAATCGGGTGAGGACAGCGCCAGTTCGCCCATCTCTGCGCAGGCCTTGATCTGTAAGGGCAGCGGGTCGCCGTCGGGCACCCATGCGATTGGCACGGGGCCCGCGCGCGGGGCAGGCTCCTCGCGCATCTGCACGAGCGTCATGGCAAAGGCGAGCCCGACGAAGACGGCGGCACCGATGCGCGCGAAGAGCTTGCTGTCCATGGCCGATTACTTCGACCCGCTGGGCAGGTAGCGCGGACGATTGGCCAGAAAACGCCGCAGCTGTTCGCGCGCCTGCGCCTTGGCCGCGGCGCGCTCTGCCGCATCGAGCGTTTGCGCCCGGCTCAGCGCCGCCAGCGTCGCGGTGAGATCGGCGAGTTGGCCTGCCTGCACCGCCAGCAGCTGGTTGCCCGCCTGCGCGGCCTGCAAGGCGCCGGTGGCCGACTGGCTGGCGCTGACCAGTTCATTCACCGCTGTGCGCGAGCCTTCGATATTGGCGACCGCGCCCGCCTGGACTTTCATGGCGTCCTCGAACCCGGCGACGCTGTTCTGCCAGCGTGCCTCTGCGCCATTGACCATCGCCTGCTGCGAGGCACCCAGCGGGATATTCTTGTATTGCGCATCGAAGGTGGTTTCGATTGCGCGCACATCATAGGCGATGCGCTGGGCTTGCTGCAGCAATTGCTGGGTCTGCCGGATCTGGTCCTGTAGGGGCTGGAGCACGGTAAGCGGCAGGCTCTGCAAATTGCGCGCCTCGTTGACGAGCGAGTTCGCCTGGTTCTGCAGCATGCGGATCTGATTGTTGATCTGCTCAAGCGTGCGCGCAGCGGTGAGCAGGTTCTGGGCATAGTTCGTCGGATCATAAACAATGCCGCCGAACTGCGCGTGTGCGGGCGCAGAAACCAGAGCGCCGGTTCCAGCACAGGCAAGCGCGACACCGGTCAAAAGGCAGCGGAGGTATTTACGGGGGATCATGGGAGGTCTCCTTGTTGGGGGCTGGGGATAAGGGATTTTGCTTCGCGGGCACCGAGCAAGTCGGCAGCCCAGTCGAGGCCGCGATGGCGCAGCCAGGCGGCGGCGAACCCTGCGCGGCCGGAATTCTCGATGATCCGCGCAATGGCGAGCTGGTCGCTCTTCGACGAGGCGGCGGTGAAGGCGAGCGCGACCTCTCCAAGACCCAGCTCGAACAGACGGTTGCCGCGTGCTGACTGACAGTAATAGTCGCGCTTGGGAGTTGCCCGGCTGAGGATTTCGATCTGGCGATCATTGAGACCGAAGCGGCGATAGATGCTCAGGATTTGCGGTTCGACCGCGCGCTCATTGGGCAGGAAGATACGGGTCGGGCAGCTTTCGATGATCGCGGGCGCAATCGCCGATGTCTCGATATCGGCAAGGCTCTGCGTGGCGAAGACGACGCTTGCGTTCTTCTTGCGCAGGGTCTTGAGCCATTCGCGCAATTGCGCAGCGAAGGCCGGGCTGTCGAGCACCAGCCAGCCTTCATCGATGATGATCATCGTGGGCGACCCGTCGAGCCGCCCTTCGATCCGGTGGAAGAGATAGGAGAGCACCGCCGGTGCCGCGGCCGATCCGGTCAGCCCCTCGGTCTCAAAGGCCTGGAAGCTGCCTTCGCCAAGCCGCTCGCTTTCGGCATCAAGCAGGCGCCCAAATGGCCCGCCGATGCAATAGGGCGCGAGTGCCTGCTTCAAGCCCTGCGATTGGAGCAGGACGGCGAGGCCCGTCAGCGTGCGTTCGGCAATTGGCGCGGTCGACAACGAGGTCAGTGCCGACCAGAGGTGGTCCTTGGTGACCGGATCGATGGTGACGCCTTCGGAAGCAAGGATGGCCTGCAGCCATTCGGACGCCCAATTGCGTTCTCCCGGCTCGTCGATCCGCGCGAGCGGTTGCAGCATCACGGCCTCGTCGCCGTCCTCTGAAAGGCTTGATCCCAAGTCCTGCCAGTCACCGCCGCAAGCGAGCGCTGCCGCGCGGATCGAGCCACCAAAATCGAAGGCGAAGATTTGCGAGCGATTATACCGGCGGAATTGCATTGCCATCATGGCAAGCAGCACCGATTTGCCCGCGCCGGTCGGGCCGACCACCAGAGCGTGCCCGACATCGCCAACATGAAGCGAAAAGCGGAACGGGGTCGAGCCTTCGGTCTTCGCATAGAAGAGCGGCGGTGCATCAAGATGCGCATTGCGCTCCGGCCCGGCCCAGACCGCCGATAGCGGCATCATGTGGGCCAGGTTCAGCGTGGAGATGGGAGGCTGGCGGACATTGGCATAGACGTGCCCCGGCAGTGATCCGAGCCAGGCTTCGACCGCGTTCATGCCTTCGGTCACACAGGTGAAATCACGGCCCTGAATGACCTTCTCGACCAGACGTAGCTTTTCAGCAGCGAGCGCGGCATCCTCGTCCCAGACGGTGACGGTGGCCGTCACCAGCGCCAGCCCGACATGATCCGCGCCCAGTTCCTGCAAGGCCGTATCGGCATCCTCGGCCTTGTTGGCCGCGTCGCTGTCGACCAGCACCGAGGCCTCGTTGGTCATCACCTCTTTGAGGATCGCGGCGACCGATTTGCGCTTGGCAAACCATTGGCGGCGGATTTTGGAGAGCAGCCGCGTGGCGTCGCTCTTGTCGAGCATGATCGCCCGGGTCGACCATCGATAAGCGAACCCTTGTGCGTTGAGTTCATCGAGCAGGCCGGGAAAGGTCGCGCTCGGAAAGCCGATCACGCTCAGTGTGCGCAGATGGGCCGCGCCTAGACGCGGCTCAAGCCCGCCAGTGAGCGGCTCGTCGGCGAGCAGCGCATCCAAATGCATCGGGGTTTCGGGAACGCGGACGGACTGCACCCGCGTCGAGATGCAGCTGTGAAGATAGGTCAGCGTGTCGCCGTCATCGAGCCATTGGGCTTCGGGGAAAAAGCCCTCGAACAGGCGCAGCAGACGGTCAGTTCGATCCACGAAGCCGTCAAGCAATTCACGTGGGACAATGCCTTTCTCAGCCTTGCCCTCATAAAGCCAGCTTTCCGCACGCGCTGCCTCTTCGGCAGGCGACATCCACAGGAAGGTAAGGAAATAGCGGCTCTCGAAATGCGCGCCTTCTTCGGCGAACTGTGCGGCGCGTTCGCGCTCGACCAGCGCCGATGCCGGATCGGGAAAGTCACAGACCGGATAGTCCAGCGCAGGGCGGCGCACCGCTTCAACGAAGATCGCCCAGCCAGATCCCAACCGCCGCAATGCGCTGTTGAGCCGCGCGGTGGTTGCGACCAGTTCGGCAGGCGTTGCGCTGTCGAGGTCTGGCCCACGAAAGCGCGCCGTCCGCTGAAAGCTGCCGTCCTTGTTTAAGACGACGCCGGGCGCAACGAGCGCTGCCCAAGGCAGGAAGTCCGCGAGCCTGTCGGCCTTGTTTCGGTATTCGCGAAGCGAGAACATCCCTCACACTCCGCAATGGGCAGGAAAGCGTAGATGCCGCCGGGCCACATCCACGAATTGCGGATCGCGCCGCGCTGCCCAGACCGCCACCATGTGGCCAAGCGCGAAGAAAACGAGCCCTGCGATCCACAGCTGCAGGCCAAGCCCGATGGCTCCGGCCAGTGTCGCGTTGGCGATCGCCAGCCCTCGCGGTGCGCCGCCAAGCAGAATATGCTCGGTCAGTGCTCGGTGGACCGGGACCACGAAGCCATTGGGAAGAGAGGAAGCGCCGCTCTCCATCAGACGAGCGCTCCGCCTCCGAAGGAAAAGAAGGAGAGGAAGAAAGACGATGCGGCAAAGGCGATCGACAGGCCGAAAACGATCTGGATCAGCCGCCGAAACCCGCCCGACGTGTCGCCGAAGGCCAATGCCAGCCCGGTGGCGATGATGATGATCACCGCGACGATCTTGGCGACCGGTCCCTGGATCGATTCAAGGATCGCCTGCAGCGGCGCTTCCCATGGCATGGACGAACCGGCGGCGTGGGCGGGCGTTGTAACGACGAGCGCCACGCCGGTAGTCAAGACAAGAGCCGACAGGCGCGAGCGCGCCCGTGATAAAATGCGGATCACGAAGGGTCTCCTTGAGTTGGGGAAAGTGGCGCGAGGACATATTCGCCTGCCGCATCGAGCCCGCGGACCTCGGCCAGTTCGGACAGCCGCCGTCCGGTGCCATCGCGCACAAGCACAGCAATAACGTCGATGGTCTCGGCGATCAGCGCGCGCGGCACAGTGACCACGCTTTCCTGAATCAGCTGTTCGAGCCGCCGCAGCGTGCCTAGCGCAGTCCCAGCATGGATCGTGCCGATCCCGCCCGGATGTCCGGTGCCCCAGGCCTTGAGCAAGTCGAGCGCTTCTGCGCCGCGCACTTCGCCTATTGGAATACGGTCAGGCCGAAGACGTAAGGCCGAGCGGACCAGATCGGACAGGGTGGCAACGCCATCCTTGGTCCGCAGCGATACGAGATTGGGCGCGGCGCATTGCAGTTCGCGCGTATCTTCGATCAGGACGACGCGGTCAGAGCTGGAAGCAACTTCGGCCAGCAGCGCATTGGTAAGCGTGGTCTTGCCGGTGGAAGTACCGCCAGCGACCAGAATGTTCTTCCGCGACACAACGGCATCGGCCATCAAATCGGCCTGCCAGTCTGCCATGATGCCCGCAGCGACATAGTCAGCCAGCGTAAATACCGCGACTGCAGGCTTGCGAATGGCAAAGCTGGGCGCTGCAACCACCGGCGGCAGGAGCCCTTCAAAGCGTTCCCCGCCCTCGGGCAGCTCTGCCGAAACACGCGGAGCACCGCCATGAACCTCGGAACCGACATGGTGCGCGACCAGTCGAATGATGCGCTCGCCATCGGCGGCGCCCATAAGGCAGTCAGTTGCGGCAAGGCCTTCCCCGAGACGGTCGACCCAGAGTCGACCGTCCGGATTGAGCATGACTTCGATCACTGCGGGTTCTTCGAGCCAGCGAGCAATCTCTACGCCCAAAGCCGTGCGCAACATGCGCGCGCCGCGCGACGATGCTTCGGATCGGATCGGAATAACGCTCATGGGCTGCCCCGGATTGCGGCAACCGACCATCGGCTGCGCTTGCGAGGCAGATCAAAGAGACATCAGATTGCCGTCAGGCAACAAGCTTTTGCTGCGAGGAAAGCGCAGCGTAGCCAAAGTATCGCTAGCGTAACGGGCCGGTCAGTCAAACGCGTCAACAATCCGAATCAAACCTGCTATTCGAGATGAACTCGTCCGATTTCAATTAGATCGATATTTGTCATCGCAACACAAGTCGCGTTGCCGTTGCGGGGCGGCTGTGCTTTATCGTGTTCCCGATGACCACCCCTGCCGATATCGACAAATTCATTTCCCAGTGGCGCGATACCGGCGGCAGTGAGCTTGCCAATACGCAGAGCTTTATCAACGGCCTGTGCGATCTGCTAGAGGTAGAACCGCCCACCGGCAGCCGCACTGACGACGTGCATAACGATTATGTCTTCGAACGCCGCGTCTTTCAGGACAATGGCGACGGCACACAGAGCTTCGGCCGCATCGATTGCTATAAGCGCGGTTGTTACATCCTCGAAGCCAAGCAGGGCAGCGAGGCCGACCGCGCGGCAGCGGATAAAGGCGAGGACGATCTCGATATCTTCGGCCAGACCGCCAGCGCCCGCGTCAAGCGTGGCACCGCCCGGCGCGGCACTCCCGGTTGGGCCAAGGCGATGGTGCAGGCCAAGGGCCAGGCCGAACGCTATGCCAAGGCGCTTCCCGTTGACCATGGCTGGCCGCCAATCCTGCTCGTCACCGACATCGGCTATTGCATCGAGGTCTATGCCGACTTCACCGGGACCGGCAAAGCCTATGCCCAGTTCCCCGACCGGGCGCGCTACCGGATCATGCTGGAGGATTTGCACGACGACGACGTGCGAGAGCGGCTCCGCGCTATCTGGACCGATCCCAAGAGCCTCGACCCCGCTGCCCGCGCTGCTCGTGTTACCCGCGACATTGCCGATCTGCTGGCCACAGTCGCCCGGCGCCTTGAGAAGCGGGGCTATAATGCGGAGACCACCAGCGGTTTCCTGATGCGGGTGTTGTTCACAATGTTCGCGGAAGACAGCGGACTGATCCCGGAAGGCAAATTTACGCAGCTCCTCAAAGACCAGCGCGCACACCCCGAACATCTGGAGCATCAGCTCTCAGCACTGTGGGCGGCGATGGACAAGGGCGAGTTCTCCCCTGCGCTGGGCGTGCCGCTGAAGAAATTCAACGGCTATCTGTTCAAGGAACGCACCGCGATCCCGCTGGATGCAGAAGAGCTGGAAGTGCTGATCAAGGCGGGCGAGCACGTCTGGACCGAGGTGGAGCCGGCGATCTTCGGGACGCTGCTGGAACGCGCGCTCAACCCCAAGGAGCGGGCGAAGCTTGGCGCGCATTACACCCCGCGCGCCTATGTCGAGCGGCTGATCGGCCCCACGATCATGGAGCCGCTGCGCGCCGATTGGGACGGGGTACGCGGAGCCGCGGCGACCCTGATCGAAGAGGGGAAGGAGGACGAGGCCAAGGCTTTTGTCGAGGCATTCCATTCTCGGCTTGCCCAGACGAAGGTGCTCGATCCTGCCTGCGGCACAGGCAACTTCCTCTATGTCGCCTTGGCGCGCATGAAGGAGCTTGAGGGCGAGGTGCTCGATCTGCTGGTCGAGCTGGGCGACGACCAATATGTCGCCGAGCTAACCGGCCACACCATCACGCCCGAAAACTTCCTCGGGATTGAGGTAAACGAACGTGCCGTCGAAATTGCGCAACTGGTGCTGTGGATCGGTTATTTGCAATGGCATTTCCGCGTGAATGGTGCCGACCGCACGCCGCCCGAACCCATCCTGCGCGACGTGCGGACGATTGAACATCGCGATGCCCTGATTGACTACGACGACAAGCTTCTTGAACGCGATGACGCGGGCAAGCCCATTTCTCGCTGGGATGGCGAGACGATGAAGCTCCATCCCGTCACGGGCAAAAAGGTGCCCGACGAGGGCGCGCGGGTTGAGGTGTATCGCTACGTGAAGCCCCGTGCGGCGAAGTGGCCCAAGGCCGATTTTATTGTCGGGAACCCGCCATTCATTGGCGGCAAGGACGTGCGGGACCGTTTGGGAGATGGCTATTTCGACGCGCTGTTCGCCACCACTGATGTGCCTGAAAGCGCCGATTTTGTCATGCATTGGTGGGACAAGGCGGCAACGGCGGTTCGCAAGGCGGGTACGCGGCGGTTCGGCTTCGTCACCACCAATTCGATCACGCAGGTGTTCAGCCGCCGGGTGATTGCCAAACATCTCGACGCGAAGAGCGGCGTTGGCCTGAGATTTGCCATTCCGAACCATCCATGGGTGGACGAAAAGGATGGTGCCGCCGTGCGCATCGCCATGACGGTGGCTGAACCGCAGGGCAAATCAGGCCGCGAGCCGGGAATGGTGCAAACCGTCATTGATGAAAGCGGCGCGCCGCACACCATTGCGTTTGGCATCAATATGGGCCTGATAAGCGCTGATCTGCGGATCGGGGCCGATGTTTCCTCGGCCCGCCCGCTCAAGGCGAACGACAAGCTCGCTTCTCGAGGCGTTCAATTGATGGGCAATGGCTTCATCGTGACGCCGGAGCAGGCAGAGGGTCTGTCGGTTCAAATCACTAATAAGCAACCAGCCAACATCCGCACCGGAGTTAAAGATGGCGATGCCGTGATCTTCGACTATCGCAATGGCCGTGATCTCGCTGCGCGCCCGCGCGGGGTGAAGGTGATCGACCTCTACGGCCTCAGCGAGACCGAAGTGCGCAACAAGCATCCGGCAATCTATCAGCACCTCTCGCATGCAGTTCGACCACAGCGTGATGGGCAAGCTTCCAAGAGCAAGACGACCGACGCGAAGCAATATGCTGAAAAATGGTGGCTCTTCGGCAAACCACGTCCTGAAATCCGCAAGGCCTTATGCGGAGTATCGCGCTACATCGCCACCATCGAGACCGCAAAACACCGGGTGTTCCAGTTCCTGGCCATGTCGATCCTTCCGGATAACATGCTGGTTTGTATCGCACTCGATGATGCGTTTCATCTCGGCGTGCTGTCGAGCCGGATCAGTGTACTGTGGGCACTTGAGGCTGGAGGGACACTGGAGGATCGTCCGCGCTACAATAAGACAGCGTGCTTTGACCCCTTTCCCTTCCCTAGGGACGTTGACGAATCGCTCAAGGACAAAATCCGGGCCGAGGCCGAAGCACTCGATGCGCTGCGCAAGCGGGTTCTGAAAGAGCACGAGGACCTGACCCTCACTAAGCTTTACAATGTGCTTGAAGCCCTGCGGGAGGGCCGCGCGCTGACCGAGGCCGAGCGCGACATGCATGATCGCGGGCTCGTCACCCTGATCCGCCAGCACCACGACGCCATCGATGCGCTGGTTGCCGAAGCCTATCGCTGGCCCGTTGACCTCTCAGATGAGGAAATCCTCATCCGCCTCGTTGCGCTCAACAAGGAACGCGCCGCCGAGGAAGCCCGTGGCCTGATCCGCTGGCTGCGCCCCGAATATCAGAACCCGCCGTCCGACGATTGGCTCGACACCGGGTCAGGCGTCAAACCGGCAAAGCCCGTGCTCGCAGCCGAACATGTGCCGGACAACATCATCCCATGGCCCGGAACGCTGCCCGAACAGGTCAGCGCAGTGCAGTCGATACTCTCGACCGCACAAACGCCGCTCGCACCGCAGGACGTTGCCCGTTCCTTCAAGGGCAAGCGCGCCGCCACTGTCCGTCCCGTGCTCGAGGCGCTGGCTGGTATCGGCATGGCCCGTCGGCTGAAAGATGGGCGGTATGCGGCGTGACGGGTGAAACAAGCCAATGAAGGAAGATGATTTCAAGCTGTGGCTGACCCGTGCGGGATATGCGGAGAACACTGTCAACACCCAGATGACCCAGGCCCGCCGACTTGATCAGGCGTATGGCGATCTTGACGAGCATTTTGACCGGGACAAGTTCACCGCCATCGCTGCAACGCTGAAATACTCCGCTCAGGACAAGCGCGATCAGGCACCCAACCCCTCCAAGCTCCCAATCGATGGGGACCTGTATTCCAACCTCGCAAGTTACAGGGCCACCCTGAATTTTTACCAGCGTTATCGCGACGATGATCAGGCGGGTCGAAAACCCAGAACCCCAAAACTGGGGGATGATCAGTTCTTCTCCGAAGTTAACCGCATGATGGGCGTGTTCAAGGAACGGATGCCCGACTTCGCAGGCTTCGCGGAAGAGATAGGCCAGTTCTGGGAAACCGAGGGCAGCTACAAGCGCGATGCGCGCGACAGCGTGATCGCCGCTGCCACCAATTTCGACCAGACCGAAGAAGAATGCGGCCGCGCAGTCTACAAGGCGCTGGTGCAGGGCACACAGCAGGGCCTCCCGCTCAGCTGGCGCACGCAGGCGGAAATCTCCAAGGCACCTGCCGATCTCCAGACCCGCTTCTACGAAACGGTTGCCCGCCTGGCGCGCCTGGAAGCTGGTGACAACCAAGGCTTGCTGGAAAGCGCCCGAGAGCTTGAAAGCCTGAAGCAAGCAGGCCTGCCGGGTATGCGGCGGGGCGAGGTGCTCAGCATTGCGATCTCGGTTTACGGCACGGTCAACGTGAATGATGCCTGCTGGTTCAAAGTCCGCACCTTCGACCGGCTTGGCAAGGCCCTGATGGGACACAAATTCTTCGCCTCACCGCAATTCGAGCTGGCGGACTTCGAGAAGTTCCAGTGGGCGATGAACCGGATTCGTGACCAGCTCGATGACTGGAACTGGCGGACCGGCAGCCTGACCGATGTGCAAGGTTTCATCTGGGTTGCCATGGCAGAAAACTGGGAGGAACCGGAAGTGTCGGACCTGACGCGCGAAGCAGTTGAGGAGGCCATGGACGAGTGCGAGGAGATCGGCGTCGAGGCCTTCCTCGCCAAATACCGGTTCGGCAAGCCGCGCGATTATTGGACCCGGCGGGAGCCGGAAGGGTTTCTGTTCCCGGCCAAGGCAATTGTTGGCGCGGCCTATGGCTTCATGCCCGAGGGCAAGCCGCAGAGCGCCAAGGAGTTTTACGGCGGCTATGGAGAGCAGGCCGCAAACGGGATCTTGCAGCGCTTAGGCTTTGAGATCGTGAGCACGAAAGGGGGCGAGATGGCTCCGGCAACCGAAGGCAAGCCCGCGATAGGGGCAAAACCAACCAACCTGATTCTCTATGGCCCGCCCGGCACCGGCAAGACCTATGCCACGGCCAGCGAGGCGGTGCGGCTGTGCGATGGCACTGTCCCCGCCGATCGCGACGAATTGATGCTGCGCTATCAGGAATTGTCCCGCAAGGGGCGGATCGGATTCGTAACTTTCCATCAGAGCTTCAGCTACGAAGACTTCGTCGAGGGGCTTCGGCCACAGCAGGCGGAAACCGGTGACGAAGGCTCGCCCGACACTACGGGCTTCTCACTGGTGGCACGCGATGGTGTGTTCAAGGAAATGGCGCGGGTCGCAGGCGAGAACAAGGGCCGCGCGCTCTCGCATGATCTTCCGCCGTTCGATGGAAGCCGAAAGATCTTCAAGATGTCGCTTGGCAGGAGCTGGGCGTCCGAAGATGATGCCATTTACCAAGGCGCGCTGGAGGGAGGCTACGTAGTCCTTGGATGGGGCGGCGAAGTCGACTGGTCGGATCAGCGGTTCGACGATTGGGAGGCGATCAAGGAGCGCTGGCGGCAAGACCATCCCGATGCTCATGGCAACGACCCCAACATGTCGCAGATCTATACCTTCCGCAGCAACATGGAGGTCGGATCGCTGATTGTCATTTCGGATGGCAACATGAAGTTCCGCGCCGTTGCCGAAGTGACCAGCGACTATCGCTTCGTTCCTGGACCGGACGGCGAATACAATCACCGCCGCAGCGTACGCTGGCTGTGGCACACCGAGGACAGTCTTCCGCGGGAACGCATCTACAAGAAACAGCTTAGCCAGGTTTCCGCATACCAGATGCAGGGACGGCAGGTGATTTGGGATGCGCTCGAGCAGATCGTGGCCTCGGGCGGCGATGCCGTGGCAACCAGCGGTGAGCCGGAACCCTATGTCCTCATCATCGACGAGATCAACAGGGCCAACATCTCCAAGGTATTCGGCGAACTGATCACCCTGCTGGAGCAGGATAAGCGCGCGGGACAGCCTAATGCACTGAGCGTGAAGCTGCCCTATTCCGGCGAAGAATTCTCAGTCCCGGCCAATCTCCACGTCATCGGCACGATGAACACAGCCGACCGCTCAATCGCCCTGCTCGACACGGCACTGCGACGCCGGTTCGAATTCCGCGAAGTGATGCCCGAGCCCGATGTCCTCGAAGATGCTGCTGCGCCGACAGGGGTCGATCTGCCCATGGTGTTGCGCACGCTGAACGAGCGGATCGAGTATCTTTTCGATCGCGAACACCAAATCGGCCACGCCTACTTTATGGCCTGCAAGAGCCGGGCAGACGTGGATGCGTGCATGCGAGTGCGAATCATTCCCCTCTTGTCGGAATACTTCTTCGATGACTGGAACAAGATTGCACTGGTTCTTGGTGATCGGGACGGGAGCAGATTCCTCGAGCGGGTCGAGCTCAAGCCGCCGGTCGGGCTCGATGAAGACGGCGAGGCACCCTCTCGATGGCGATGGAATGTTCGATCGGCATTCCCGCCGGATGCCTACTCGGGCCTGTCGTGATCCAGCGCTCGGTCCTCGAATGGCAGTCCCTGCCATATGGCGATGGGCATGACGAAATCCCCGTCTGGGCGGCAGACCAGCTTGCGGGCGTAGCGAAGCAGTCTCCGCTGGGCGGTGAAAGCGGCGGACGCATACTGACGCTGGGGCGAAAATCTCTGCGCGCCGGGCAGGTGGTGGGGATTGTAGCGGGAGAAGGCTGCACACTGGAAATACTCCCGAAGATCGATTTCCCTGCGGAGGCTGACGACGCGCACAAGCGCGGGTTGATCCGTGAAAGGCTGGTGCATCTGCTTGCCGTCGCTCTGGACATCCAGATTGATGGCGGGGCGATGACCGAACTTGGCTGGCAGAAGGACAGCCTACTCGAAATCCTCATTCGGCTGTTCAGCACAAAGCTGCTGGATGCCGTCCGTCAGGGCGTTCCCAGACGCTACATCGACTGTGAGGATGACCTTCGAGCGCTAAGAGGACGCCTCGATATTGGGCGTCAGTTCACCGTTCTGGCGGTTGACCCGTCCAAGCTTGCTTGCCGATATGACGAGCTTTCGAGCGATACAGCTTTGAATCAAATCATGAAGGCAGCAGTCGATAGACTCGGTCGCCTTGCGCGCACGAGTGATAATCAGAGGCGGTTATCGGAACTGGCGTTTGGTTATGCCGAAGTTTCGTCGGTTCCGCCGAGCGCCCTACGCTGGCAGGATGTTCAGCTCGACCGCACAAATGCGCGATGGAAGGATCTGTTCGCGCTTGCGAAGTTCATTCTAGGCGATCGATTTCAGACCACCTCGATGGGCACTCAGGCTGGCTTCTCGCTACTTTTTGAGATGAACACTCTGTTCGAGCAATATGTCGGTCGGATGATGCGCCGCGCTCTCGTTGGCAGCGGTCTGACCGTTCATTTACAGGGCGGGCGGCTGTTCTGTCTGGAATCTGTCGAGGAGGGCCGGCGCCTCTTTCAAACCAAGCCTGACATATTGATCAAGGATGGTGGTCGGGTAATCCAGGTCATCGACACAAAATGGAAACGCATTTCCCCGCAAATCGAAGACGCCAAACAGGGCATCTCCCAAGCTGATGTCTACCAGATGATGGCTTATGGTCAGCTCTACGAGTGTGAGGCACTGACTCTGCTTTACCCGCACCATGGCGAGCTCTTAGAAGTGCCGGGTGTGACAGGTACATTTGCGGTGCCGCACAGCCTCCAGCGTCTGTCGGCTGCAACTATCGATATTTCGCGCAAAACAGGAATCAAGGATGCGCTCAGGCAGATTGCTGGTTACCATTTATCAGATGCGAGGTTGTCGTAGGTGTCGAGTTATTTTCCTAGCCAGTTTCGGATATTCCCGCACCGTACGTCTAAAACATCATCGTGCTTCCACGAAATCAGATCGTCTGCGAGGTCAGCATTTAGGCCGGTTGCTGAACGGCGGGTTGCGGTTGGCTAGAGGCGGAAAGCGGTCAGTCGATCAAATGTGAAATTCCATCACTATCCCGCTCAAGTCTGTGGGAACCTTCTGAAGTCGTCAGTTCGCAATTGCGCGTAATGCTTTTTCCATCGAGAAGATGGTGCTGGTTCCATCCGCGAAGGTCACGCCGAAGCATCGTGTGGTAAATCCGACACCACGGCCATGGGTAGGATAATAAGAGGCAGGCGACGATTCCAACGTCCATTTGGTCTTGGCGCAATAAGCCAGATATGCCGCGCCGATGTCGCTTTCATCCGCTCCGGTAAATGGCGCCTTGTCAGGCTGTTCCTTTAATACTCCAGAGAAATGATCGAGCGCTGCTTTGATGGTGGGGAAGGAACGACCTGTCGCAAGCGACACCGATTTTACCATTCGAAACTCCTTTCCTCGTAGCGGGTCAGATTTGATGTCGTTACACGCGCGGAGTAATGCGCGCGGCGGTACGGATATCCGCGATTTGGGTTCCGAGCGCCTGAAGATTTTGCCGCATATCATTGAATACCGGTTGCTCAGACGCCGGATCACTTATCGTCACGATCGCAGTGAACGGTACGCCTTCCTCGGGCATCACCTCACCAGCGCGAGTGAGATAGTCGACGAAGAGGCGCCAGTTGGAAGACGGCCCGACCCCTTTCGGAAACGTCTTCGCCAAAACTTTCACCGGGCTCCATTTCAGATCGTGTTCAATGAGCTCGGCTTCAACGGCAGGGGATTCCCGCTTTGACGGCAGGTACAACGGCTCGAGCCGCCCTTTCCAGCCTCCGGCGGCCTGTTCTTGTTGCAGCGTCGCATTGATATTGACCCTCACGAACTCAGATCCGAAGCGCGCATCGAGCGGTGGCGTCGATATCAACGTGATCTTTGCCCGGCCGCGACATTTGCCGCCCGGGCCGACGAGAGAGGCAGGCCAAGCGAACCGGAAGTTAATCTGCTGATCGCGCTGGATGCGCGAGGCAAAAACCAGCGTGATCGCGTGATCGCCAGTTTCTAGGATCCGATCCGCTGACGGCGGCATTCCAAATCCCACAAAATGCCTGGCAATCGGCGCAAGTTCTTTTGACTGCATAGTCGTGGGTATTTCTGCATGATGCACCAGCAGTCCGATCAAAGTCTCGCGAGACACCTCGCCTTCGATGGCATGATCTAGGACGGCAGCAGTTTTCGCCGCAAGCGGCGCAGCATAGCTCGTACCGCAACCGTCGATGATGGTGCCGTCGGGCAGGATCGAAAATAGGCCATGGCCGAGCTCGGAATGCTGAGTGCCGGACCCGCCGATATGCGCGAGGTCGGGCTTGACGCCCGCACGCATTCCGGGCCCCCTGCGGCTGAACCGTGTCGGTGCGAAAGCCATACACCCGTCGTGTCCAGGAGGATTGAGCGCTGCGACCGCGACGTTGCGTGCGCTCTCCGCAGGGGTCAGCAAGCCATCGTTCCGGGCATTCACAAGATTCGTGAGCGCTGTGGCGGCGTCCGCAGGCCATTCCGGACGAAGGTCTTGAGGCGCGATGTTGCCTGCAGAAATGAATACGATGGCGTTATTTGCTTCGGCGATCTGATCAAGCCGAGCGGCATGCTGACTGTATCGGTCGGGCGTCGCTGGTTGCAGAATATTGAGGCTCATATTGAATACGCGCACCCCGTGGCGGGCCTGCGCATCGGAAACGGCGTTGGCCATTTCGTCGAAGAACTGGGGCAATCCTTCAGGATAATATGATGCAAAGGCGCCAGCTTTTCCCTCGTTCGGGAAAACAGCGACGTCGACCAATTCCGCTCCGTCCGGTTCGGGACAGGTTTCTAGTCCGTTCAATGCGCCCCCAACGGCGGCCAAGCCTCCGATAAAGGTGCCGTGCGAAAGATCGGAATCTTCGCTAGCCAAGATGTCCCAGCGATCGATGACCCAGTCCGATAGTGCATCGCTTATCCCGCCATCGATGATGCCGAGCCGCGGATGCGTTCTCCGAGTATCTCGCGCGGGCATAGCCAAGTCGGTTGGCCACGCCCGGGCTGCACCTTCCGCTGTCGCAGACCTCACGACAATGCCTGGAAGCTCAATACGCCTTACGAGCGGGTGCTTTTCCAGAAAGCGCAGCAGTTGCGTGTGGCGCTCAATATCGGGACTGAAATCCGGTAACTCGCGTCGGCGTTCGGTGGCAGACGTATCATCCAGACGGAGAATAGGTTGATCGGCCGACTGATCCAGTCGCACCGCGAGTACCGCTTGCTTGTCGCGATGAAAGGACAGCCGTTCGACCGCAAGCCCATGTCCAAGATCTCTAAACCCTCCAATGAAAGTCTCGATAAGGCGCCTGTGGCCCGTGTCCAGCCGATCCCATTCCGATCGGGGAGGAGGGCTTTCGAACAGTTCGACCTGATAACTGCTGCCCGTCATGGGATTAGCAAGCCAAGCCACGGCTTCCTCAACCGAGAAGCTTCGCCGATCCGCCGCGCTATAAATTTCGATACGATCGATGGCACCCGTTTCGCTCTTTCGCGACGTCGGGTGCGGTTCTTCCTTCTGCTTATATTCGTTGAAGCGCATCTCAGTGTGCGTTTCCGCTTTCGCGATTTCCGCAGCGACTTGGAGGATTGTCGACGGGCGCGCCTCGATGAGCATCACGCCAAGATCGCCTCCTCCGACTATGGGCGTGCGATCGCTGCGAAACAGACTTTGGACCGGGCGATGACTCTTGGCCCAAGCTTCCCTTCGCAAGATGACCTTTACGTACCCGACGTCGCCCTGTGACTGCGCGCTGAGCACTCCTGAGATCGTCTCGATCTGCCCAATCAGGGTATCGCGGTGTGTGCGGAACTCGGCATCGCGATGTGCGAAGAAATCCTTCCGACCGCCGCCACCGCCAGCTTCGCGCGCTTGCTCATAATTTTCAGGATTGAGGACAATCTGGATCGGGCTAGCCATTCGTCACCTCATTCTCTGACTTTGCTGCGCGGCCCAGCTGTCGGCTGACCGTCGATTTGTCCTTGCCTGCTATTTCGCCGATATCGGCCATCGAGAAGCCAAGAATCGGGTCATCGCGCATCGCTCTAAACAGGTTGCTCGTGTCGTCGAAAAGCAGGGCCCGCCGTTCGCTCTGGACCCGTGCGGCATTGAGCGTAGCGAACTGGCGCAAGGTATCGAGGAGGCCGCGCTTATCTTCAGCCCGAACCGTCGTCGCTTTCTTGTAGGTGCGAACGAGCGACTCGATCTCGGCGCCTGTGGAGCCTTCGGTGAACCATGCGATTAGCCGTAGATGCACGTCGGGAGCTTTGATTGGTGGCATGAAATTCGCAGCGATTGCTTTGCGCATTTCAAAATCAGGTTTCGGAATTTCAAGCTGGACTTCGAACCGGCGCCAAACGGCTGGATCAAGCAGCTTCGGGTGATTTGTGATGCCGATTGTGAAACCCACATCGCGCCGGATGTCGAGATTCTGCAAAAGAGCATTCACTACGCGCTTGATTTCACCGACTTCCTGCGGGTCATCTCGAACTTTGGCGATCGCGTCAAATTCATCAAGAAGGAGAATGCACCGATGCCGATTGGCAAACGCAAACAGATTGCCGATATTCCGTGCTGTGGTTCCAAGAAATGACGACACCAGACCATCAAGCTTGACCAACACGACTGGCAAATCGAGTTGTTGCGCAATCCATAACGCTAGGCGCGTTTTGCCCGTCCCGGGCGCGCCATAAATAAGGCAGGTTTTGGATGGCCGAATGTCGATTTCCGACAGAACATCGAAATTCGCCCATTCCTCGATAATCGTCCGGATTGCTTGGCTTACCCTTGAATTGAACAACGGCGGCGACGCCTGAATATCGCTAGGAAAGAAAATATCGGCAAGCGCCGCCGACGTCTCGCGATCGACAGGTAGAGGCGTGTTGCGTGTCAGAACCTCGCCAGCAACGATCGATTTCGACCGCTCGATGCGACTGGGTGAGAGCTCTTTGGTTCGATCCGCAGTCGTTAAAATGCTGGACAGCGCCGCCGACTGTTTTGGGTCGCCATCCTTCGCGATCGCGTCACGCAGGCGCTCGATCTGTTTGCGCGTCGCTGGCGATGCCTCTGCGATTGCTGCTCGACAGAGCGCTTGGATGATTGAGAAGTGTTCCATAAGCAGTCCCATATGCGGTTGCGTCGAGTAGGCGCTATGATGCGTATAACGAGCGATATGATGCATATCAACTCACTTCGTTGCTATTTTATTAGATTGTGATGCACTGTTATGGTCTGTAACGCTTTCTCCGGAGGTCGGTCAGATTTGCTGTAAAGGTGGCGATCCACGGCGTTGTGCCGCTTAGACTGAAAGGCTCTTACGCACGCGAAATATCTGCGCGGTAGTCCAGTGCATTCAATCTAAGTCAGACTGCACTCTAGAGTGCTGTCGCGCCGCTCAATCTCAGCTTCTCGCGATTTGCGTCCGAGAACAGAACGCCTCTAACCGGCCCAGTTGCCGTCTCGTTGCAAGGCTGGTTTGACGAAAACTGGATGTCGGTTTTTAGCGAACCGCCTGCCGTTGAAGTCGTCGCAAGGGAAGGGCGGCTTTGTCCCAGAACCGATTTTTGAAACATGTTGGCAAGTGTGTCCGCTTTCAGGCGATCGTCGGGCGATCCGCTATGATCGACATTAGGGCGCTTGGCGGACTTTCTCATCGACGAAATTAGAGAGCCGCTGGCCATTCTCAACGCGCCGCGCCAAAGCAGCAACGAAGTGTTCAAAGCGCTGCTCGCCGGCAGCTTTGGCCGCAGCTGTTGCTTCGTCTGGCATCGAGGGGGTCATCCCGAGCCAGAAGCGCACAAATAGGGCAATAGCCTCGTTGCCGACCTCGACGTGATAGTCGAGCTTGTCGAACTGCCGCGAAATACGATCCAGACGCCGACTGAACGCAGCTTCCATTCGTTCCGATCCGTCCGGTGATAGGAATGATGCAACCGCTGCCTCGACCACCGATGCCTGCGATACCCGCTTGCGCCCGGCGTAGTCTGCCAGTTGCTGCGAGAGGTCTGGAGGCAGCCGAAAAGTATGCTTGATGCGATTGCCCTTGCTCACAGTTCGATCCCGTCATTGGGATCGAGCGCCGCGCGCCGGGCGTTGGCGCGCATCTGGTCGGTCAATCCGCGAGTGGTGCTCGCGATGTCAGCATCGCTCCTCTCCTCAAAATCAAATTCATTGCACACCGGTGCAGGTGCTGGCGCGATGTCTTCGTGCTCAGGCAATTCCGGTTCACGCCGAATTCCACCTTCGGCCTCATCATCCTGCCACTCGGGCTTGCTGACAGAGCTGTCCTTCCGTTGCATAGTTTTCGCAGTCCTGCCTTCCCAGTCACCGGCAGCGCCCTTGTCATCGCTCTGCTGCGGCGTCGGTGGCGCTTCGATCCGCTTCTTGAGCCGCGGATCGGCAAAGTAGCGTGCCTTCTTCGCGCGGATCGGATGCGCGCCAGCTAGCATGACGATTTGATCGGTGTCGGGCAGTTGCATGATCTCGCCCTGGGTCAGCAGCGCGCGAGCAGTTTCGGAGCGCGAGACCATCAAATGGCCGAGCCATGGTGACAGCCTGTGCCCGGCATAGTTCTTCATCGCCCGCATTTCGGTAGCGGTGCCAAGCGATTCCGAGACGCGCTTGGCGGTGCGTTCGTCATTTGTGGCGAAACAGACTCGCACATGGCAATTGTCGAGGATCGCGTTGTTCTGGCCGTAGGCCTTCTCGATCTGGTTCAATGATTGCGCGATCAGAAAGGCCTTGATGCCATAGCCTGCCATGAAGGCGAGCGCGCTTTCGAAGAAGTCGAGGCGGCCAAGTGCGGGGAATTCGTCGAGCATCAGGAGCAGGCGCTGCCGCTGAGCGCCGTCAGAAAGATCCTCAGTCAGTCGCCGCCCGAGCTGATTGAGGATCAGACGAATGAGCGGCTTGGTCCGGCTGATGTCGGATGGCGGCACGACAAGGTACAGCGTGACCGGGCGTCTGACGTCGACAAGATCGGCGATGCGCCAGTCGCATTGCCTTGTGACTTTGGCGATGACTGGGTCGCGGTAGAGGCCAAGGAAGGACATGGCAGTTGAGAGAACCCCCGAACGTTCATTTTCCGACTTGTTGAGGAGTTCACGAGCAGCGCTCGCAACGACCGGGTGCACGCCTTCCTCACCCAAATGCGGGGTCATCATCATGGCGGCAAGCGTTGCTTCAATCGAGCGCTTGGGGTCGGACAGGAAGGCTGCGACGCCTGCCAGGGTCTTGTCGGCTTCGGCATAGAGCACATGCAGGATCGCCCCGACCAGCAGTGCATGACTGGTCTTTTCCCAATGGTTGCGGCGCTCGAGCGAGCCTTCGGGATCGACCAGCACATCGGCGATATTCTGGACATCGCGAACCTCATTGATTCCGCGCCGCACCTCCATCAGTGGATTATAGGCTGCCGAGGCCTCATCGGTCGGATCGAACAGCAGCACGCGGCTGAAATGCGAGCGAAAGCCTGCGGTCAGGTCCCAGTTCTCGCCCTTGATATCGTGCACGATGGCCGAGTGCGGCCAGGTCAGCAGTGTCGGGATGACCAGCCCCACGCCCTTGCCGCTGCGGGTTGGCGCAAAGCACAGAACATGTTCGGGACCGTCATGGCGCAGGTAGAGATTGGCGTGTTGGCCGATAACGACGCCCTTGCCCACTAGCAGTCCTGCCTTGGCGATTTCGGACCGGGTCGCCCAGCGCGCCGAGCCATAAGTTGCGCTGTTCCTGATCTCACGCGCGCGCCAGACTGACATGGCAATCGCCACCACTACCGAGGCGAGGCCGCCCGATGCCGCGATCATGCCGCCGGTTTCGAAGATGCGCGGCGCATAGGCCTCAAAGCTAAACCACCACCAGAAGATCGCGTAGGGCGGATAGACGGGCACACCGAAGGCCTCGAACCAAGCCGGCCCCAGCTCGGGTTGGAACCCAAGCGCCGCCGCTGTCCATTGCGTGCTGGCCCAGATGCCTGCCAGCGTCAGGGCGAAGACCGCCAGGATCTGGCCCCACAGGATTTTGGTTGCCGACATGGTGCCTCCTTTCGGGAGGCAGGAGGCCCAACGAGGTCTGCAAATCAAGCGCTGCGCTTGGGAAGCGCAGTCTGGCGAAGGCAAAGAAACGGGCGGCTAGATGGCTTCGCAGGCGAACTCGGGTTCGCCGGACCATGTCAGACGGTACATGGCACCCTGCACGACCGACTGCACGACATTGGGCCAGAGTGCGGCAATGCAGGTTCCGCCCTCGTGGCGAACCGAGGGATAGATGATCCCATTATGCCCTTCGCCGCGCACCTCTGCCGCCAGAGCATTGCCTGCCGGATAACCCCTCGCAGCATCGGGATCGAGGCTGGGATGATTGGGAAGGCCGCGCAGATCGATGAACACGCCCGACATGCTGGCGACCATCTCGCCATATTCGACAATCGCGTTGAAATCGCCCGCATCGGCCAAGGCTTTGGTCAGGTGATGGCCGACTTCGGCGATGCAGGTCTCGATAACCAGCGCAGCATACCAGGCACCGCGATCGGCGGGATTGAAGCGACCCGGCTCACGCGGCTTGGCATAGGCGAAGCTGGCATTGATGAATTTGGCATGCGGCACGCCGTGAACCAGCTCATCGGCGGTCAGCTCACCAAGCCCTCGTTCTTCAGCAATCAGCCTCCCGCTCGTCGCGCCCTCGATCTCAGCCAACAAGGCAAGATCGTCGTCATCGTCAGCAAGAGCCGACATGACCGCTTCGCGCAGACGCGCGCTCGGCACGAGCCTGATGGTCCGCTCGAAAGCTTCACGTATTGTCGGAAGGCTGGCCGGTGGCGGGGCGGCCTGCCGCTCAGAGCCCCCCACGAAGCGCGTCGATATACTGCCGGGTCTCTAGCATGCGCGGGATGCCACCGCCGATCATCGCCTGCACCGGCGAGAGCCGGTCGAATACCGGCGCCTTGTTTGCAAGCTTCGGCCAGCGATCGGCCATATCGTTGGCGAAGAGCAGGTGCAGTCCCTTGAAAAGACCGATCAGCGCCGAAGCACGGGTCAGCTGGTCCTGACTGAGCATGCCTTCCCAAGTCCCCGCCTTCATCCGGTCCCAAGTGCTTTCGGACACACCGAGCAGCGCAGCGCCCTCGGCGTTGCTGCCGCCCCAGGCCTCGACAAGCCTAAGCACGGCTTTCACCGCCGCGCCGGTCAGACGGCGGCGATCATCATCACCCGCAAAGGTTTGAAGTCCGCGCGGGGCTTCGACTTGTTCAAAAGCTGCACTCGCCATATCGCTTCTCCTGATGCGTTTATAAGCATCATGTGGTGCTTTTGTCAAGATTTGTGTCATTGGCCTACCTCCTCAGATTGCTGGGCCGCGCGAGCGGGCAAAGCTCCAGTCGACGCCGCCGCGCTGGTTGATCCTGCCGGTCACGGCCTGCCCCAGATGGCGGTCCATATCCTGCCGCCAGGGGACGAGCTGGAAGCCCATGCCATTGTCGATCATGGCGAAGCGGCCTGACGCGAGCGTCACCCGCTCGCGGTAGATACCAGCTACATGGTCGCCGGCATTGACGGACTGAGCGATACCACCGTGGCGTGCCGCTAGGGCCTCGCCTGCGTCAGCCAGTTCGCGGTCTCGGAGCGTATTGAGCAAACCGCGCGCAAAGACGACGCGCTGCCCCTGACGTTTGGCGAGGCCTTCATCGATCAAGCCCTCCGACCGTTGCTCCAGTGCGTCGCGAACTTCCGATCCGAATCCGCTCGGCAGCGTTTCGGGACGCGGCGACACCAGCTGCCGGTCGAGCCATGTCGCGCCGCGTGCATGGATTTGCGTGTCGATAGAAAGGTCGGACCGGACCAGCAGGCTTGTCTGTTGCTGCCCTTTGCGATCGGTCCAGCTGCTGGCCTCGACGATGGCGCCCGGCGAAGCGTCAGTTGTCCGCTCGATGTCGGGAAAACGCAGATGATGTGTGCGGCCATCCACTCCATCGACGATCGCATAGGCCTCGCCGGTCAGTTCATCATGCAACCCGCGTTCGACGAGCCTGCCGATGACACGCTCGCCACCGGTTCTTCCATGCAAGGCGATGCGCTCGGGATCGATGGTCAGACCGTGGCCGGTTATGGCGCGGTGCATGGTCTTGATGATGTCGCCGCGATCACCCAGTTCGCGCAAAGTCGGCTCGACATCCGCAGCTAGCGTCCAACTGGCCGGACCGACACGCTCTGCCAAGCCCATGCGTTCGAGTGTCTGCGCACGGCCAAGCAGCAGACTGCGATCCTTGCGCGTCCCTGCTGCCTCGGGGCGGAGATCGACCACCCCAAGATCATCGCGCTGCCGGACCAATCGGCGGTCGAGCGAGGTCCAGCGTTCTGCATCAACCTCACACCTAAGGGAGTTCTGAATATCGCGCTCACTGCGCGGGCCAAGCTCCATGGTCACGCGCTCTTCAGCCCGGGCGCGGAGGCCCTCGCTGATATAGGCGCGGTCGATTACGAGGCCCTTGCCATCACTCGCAACGCCCCGGACCAGCACATGGATATGCGGATTGTCGGTGTTCCAGTGATCGACCGCGACCCAGTCGAGCCCACTGCCAGGGTCAATATCCAAATCGTTCGCCATGTCCTCCATCATCTCGCGGGTGAAAGCCCGCAGGTCCGCCATCTCGCTGGCATCCTCAGGCGACACGATGAAGCGGAAGTGGTGCCGGTCTTCCTCGCAGCGCTCGGCGAAGGCTTCGCCATCGGCCTGATCCGACCCGGCATCGAACATCTGGCCGTAAGATCCATCACGGGTGACGCCGTCACGTTCGAGATAGGCGATATGGCGCGCGAGCGGTGCGGAACGAAACGCTGTGCCTCTATGGCGGACAACGCGCGCTTTGATGACGACGCGCCGCTGGAAAGCACTGCGGCGACGCTGGAGCGCTGCGCGCTTGCCGCGCCCCAAATGCCCGGTGCCGCGTCCTGATCTTCCGCGACCGAGCGGCGTATAACCTGCCCGGCGCGAAACCTGGAGCACGCGGCCGACCAGCGTGTTGGCCTTGCGGTAGGAGCTGGCGCCGCTGTCGCGCGAGCGGCCCGGGCGCACGTCGAATTCATCATCAGCCATGTGCAATGAAACCGGGCGACGGCGCATTGGCCGTTGAAATTGTGAGAGAATTCGCCAGAAGCGACGGCAGGGCATATGCCAAGACGGCGCATATTGCCCAATAGAACCAACCACCTGCACCCCGGCCGACGGCGGTGCTTTTATCTCGCCATCCTCCTTTCCCCTTTCTGACGCTTCCCACCATCCTTCGCCCAGCTTCGCCATCGGACGAAGCCGGGCGCGAGAGCATGATTGCGGGCATCACTGATCGCTGACTGTGGAGACAGGTGCAAACAGGTCATGCGCGGGCACCGCCGGTCGTGCGAATGGGTTGGCTGGAACGTCGGGATCGACGGCCTCGTTCGCGGGCGGTGCCGCGTCTGTCGGGCGCGGCGGGACGGCAGATGGAGCACTCGCAGGCTGCCTGGCCGCTGCGACGAAAATGCGTTCCGCCTGCAGCATCGGGGCGATCTTGGCGACATAGCGACGCGTTTCGAGAGGGAGCGAACGCCGTCCGCCAAGCCACGCCTCATACCGTCCCGGCCCCGCATTGTAGGCTGCAAGGAAGCCAGCTGCGCCATAGCGATCATACATTTCCCGCAGGTAAGATGTTCCTGCCATGATGTTGTCACGCGGATCGAAGGGATCGCTGCCGAGCGCAAACCGGTCGCGCTGGCGCGCCCAGGTTCCGGGCATCAGTTGCATCAGACCCATGGCCCCGGCGGACGACACGGCGCGCGTCCGACCCGCGCTTTCGATGCGGATTACGGCGTAGATCCAGTGCTCAGGAATACCGAAGCGCTTTGCCGCTTCGCGCACGTGGACGTCGATATCAATGCGCTGTGCTTGCGAAGCGGTTGAACCGGCCTGCGCTTGAAGGGGAGCCGGGTAGGCCCAGGCCAGTGCAGCCCAGCCCGCAAAGACCAGTGGATGGTCGCGCATCGCTCAGTCCTTCGCTTCGCGGCGCGAGGGGCGTGACCACATCAGCACATGGGTGCGGGGGTCCGACTGGAACAGATTCGCGCGCAGCGGCTGCACGAGCGCCGGATCGTCGATCAAAACCGCGACATAGGCACCCGCCTTGTCGCCGACGCGCTTCCAGCCTGCACCGACCTCGAAGGCGGTATCGCCCTCGCCAGCCATGATCCGGTAGTCCGGTGCGTTCTCGGCTTCGCCGGACTCTGCAGGGACAATGGTCAAGGCGCTGTCGATCGTCAGCGTTTGCAGGCGTCCTTCGAAGCCATCGGGGCGCGCGGTGAATGTGCCGATACAGGTCATGGTGTAGTCTCCTTGTTGTCGTCGGGGTTGGTGTTGGGAGTCGGGGTCATGTGCGGGCGGGCGAACCAGACATGCTCGCCGCCGCCCGCTTCGTCGGTCCAGACAGGGTTTGCGCGTCCGATCACATGGGCGCGCGCAATCGGCCCGAAATAGCGCCCGTCGAAGCTGCCGGGCGCGCTCCTGTTCATCACGAAGATTTCATCAGCGCCGATGGTGCGGCAGCCCTGCCAGTCGGGTAGTGGGCGCGCCTGGCTGTCGAGCGCACGCGCCTCGCCTGCCGGCTTGCCATTGATCGTGATGGTGAGGCCACGGCGGCAAACGGTGTCGCCGCGCAATGCCGCGACCTCCTTCAGCAGCGGCACGCCGGTGGGTAGATAGCCGCGCTCAGCGAGATAGATGCGCAGCCGGGGCGGCGGATCGATGGCCACCCGCTCGCCGACATGGAGGCTGGCTGTCCCGCGAATATGATAGAGGCCGGTCGGCACGCTGGCGGTCGCATTCCAGAGGAGAATGCGCGACATGGGCAGAGCAGCACTGAGCAGCGCCGCCGCCGCGACTGTGCCTGCCAGAAGGAGCGTTCGCCGCTTCATGATTTCAGTTTCCGGCGGCGCAGCCATGCATGGTGGCGGTCCTTTCCATAGATGCGCGGCAGCATTCCCGCTGCCAGCCTGTTGTGCATATGCCGCCAGTGATCGGGCGCGATTTCGCACGGATCGTGGCCCGCCTGTTCGATGGCGTCGATCAGTTCAAAGGTCTGGCGAACCTTCGGCCAGCCTCGAACCGACAGGAGGATTTCGCCGCCAGGGTCGACCTGCGGCACTGTCGTGAAGGCTTCACCGCTGGCCACCGCGCGCACGATGTCGAGCGATGAACGGACGGTGCCGTAATCATTGGAGGCCCAGCGAACCAAAGCGAACACCTGACCCGGCGCATAGCTCTCGATGCGGGTGCGGCGATCCAGGATCCGTTCGGCAACCGGCTTGCCGAAGCGCAGCCAGTCTTCGCGTATGCCTTGCTGCCACACCAGCTTGACATGGGTGAGCGGCGGATCGCCGTGCTCAGCACAGGCAGAGCCTAAAACCGGAGGCAGCGCGCCCGCTGTGCACAGGCGCTGCGCCGTTAGCAGGAATCTGGAAGATTCCTTGTTAGGATAGTTAAGGGGCGCAGCAGCCCAGTATTTCTGCGGGTTTGGGCTCGATTCCGGTTCCCGATAGTCCGAACTTTCGGTTCCTGATCGACCGAGCGCGTGGGTTCCTGATAGTCCGAACATCACACCGACTTGTCCACAGGGGTCATGCCGATCCGTCGCATGGCGGTTTCAAAGGGATCGGCGGGCAGTGCAACGAAGTTGAGGCGCTCGCGGCCCAGCGCATATTCGAGGGTCAGTGTGTAGCCCGGCAATGGCTGGCGGCGGACAATGTCGCGCATCTCGAATGCAAATCGCTTAAGGGGCGACAGCGCACCTGATTTCAGATGCAAATGGGCGATATCGAAACTCCACCCGCCCTTTTGTCTGCCGCCATGCTTGCGCACGATGCGGTAGAGCCAACGTTCAAGCCCGCCGGTCAGCTGGAAATAGGCCGGGTCGATAGTAAGCACGAGCGCCCGGTCAAGCACGCCTTCATAGAACCAGTCGGGCACAATCATCTCAATGCCGAGCGCGCGGCCATTGGCATCGAGGCGCTCGCGCCATTCGTTGATCCAGGAGAAACGGTGACGGCGGCGTGCACCAAGTTGTCGGATCGAGGTGGCAACGGTGGTTGATTGCAGCCGGTCGAGCGCCGCCTTCAACCGGTCATAGCCCGCCTTGCCGGTCCCGCGCCGGGTGAAGGCAAGGATTTCATGCGGCGTGGCAGCAATGAGCCGCGAGGTTGGTCTGC
>PFFX01000030.1:0-3032 GCA_002783385.1 Rhodobacterales bacterium CG15_BIG_FIL_POST_REV_8_21_14_020_59_13
GTCATCATCTGTTTCCGGGGCGGAGAATCGGGCCGGATCTTGCGGCCGGCGAGCACACCGGACAGCGCCAGATTGATCAGCAAGAATACTCCGAAGGCGCCCGCAAGATAGCGAATGACATCCGACACCAGTATGGCGGCCCAGATCTGCGGCAGGTTGGCGAAAAATTCGGACATGACGGCCTCACCGGAATTGATGGGCTGTCTTGTCAGCTCACATGCCGGCCGGCTCGCCGGGTTTGAAATCCGGCAGCCGTTTTCAGTCTTCGGCTAGTTTTTTCCGGAATCAGCCAGCTTTTGCCGACGGTATTCGGTCGGTGTCTGACCCGTCACCTCCTTGAAGGCGCGGTTGAACGGTCCCAGCGAAGCATAGCCAAGATCATAGGCCAGCCCCGAAACAGGCGTGAGACCATTTTCCGGATTTTCCAGCCACGCCCTGGCTTCGCCAATCCGCCGCTCATTCAGGAATGAGGAAAAATTCCGATAGCCAAGGCCCTGATTGATAATGCGGCGCAGCCTGTGTTCCGGAACGCCGACCCGTTCCGCCAACCGGCCCACTGTGAGCCCGTCTTCGCGATAGACACCCTTGTCCATAAGTGCTGTCAGCTTGTCCAGGAAATGAGTGTCCTCGGGAGCCATGCGCCGCCGCGCTTCCTTTGCCGGCAGGACCGGACGCGGTGTCAGCAGATCACGGCGGCTTGCAAGGAAAGCCGCGCCAAACAGGATATTCACAATCAGCAAGGCTCCGGCTTGCTGGGCGACCTGTCCGCTCACCACTTCATTGATGATCAGGAACATACCGAGCAGGCCTGCCACAATGGCAAAGAGCCCCCGGATCGCCCTGCGGCGTTCGATCAGATCCCCGGCGCGGTCACTCAGGGGCAACCAGATGACAAGGCCGAAAACACCGACAGACAGGATCATATGGATAAGGCCTTGCCCGGCAGCCCCCGGCCAGATTGCGTAATTGAACAGCAGCAGGCCTGGCGGCACCAACCGCCAGCCAATAACCGGGAAGCGGTCCCTGAACAGGGCCCCCGCAAACCACCACAGGAAAACCGGGTTGATGACAGAGACGGGAACAATCATGTGCCGCGCCCATCCCGGCAGTTCGGGCCCCAGCACCGGAGAGGCATTCAGCGCATAACAGCCAATGCCGAAAGCCAGCAGCGCGCCGCGCCGGGCCGCATCAAACCCCTTTCCGGAGAGCCCGAAAATCAGAATGTAGAGAGCCAGCAGGCCGAAAATGGCTCCGCGAATGAGAAGATCAAAAGTGGCGCTGTCCATGCGCCACCGGTCAATCCATCGCCTTGACGATGGACTCCGTCATCTTCTTCGCATCGCCCAGCAGCATCATCGTGTTGTCCCGGTAAAAGAGCGGGTTTTCCACCCCGGCATAGCCCGAGCCGAGCGAGCGCTTGATGAAGAAGACGGTGCCCGCCTTCCACACCTGCAGGACCGGCATGCCATAGATCGGCGAGGACGGATCATCTTCTGCCGCCGGGTTGGTGACATCATTGGCGCCGATCACGAAGGCTACATCGGCATTGGAAAATTCCGAATTGATGTCCTCCAGCTCGAACACCTCGTCATAGGGCACATTGGCTTCCGCCAGCAGCACATTCATATGCCCGGGCATGCGGCCCGCGACGGGGTGGATGGCGTAGGACACATCGACGCCCTCTTCCTTTAATGTGTCTGCCATCTCTTTCAGCGCGTGCTGGGCCTGAGCCACCGCCATGCCGTAGCCTGGCACAATGATGACCTTGCGGGCATTTTTCAGCACAAAGGCGGCATCGTCCGCCGATCCCTGCTTGACCGTGCCGCCCGGCCCTTCCCCCGCTGGCGCGGCGGCTTCGCCGCCAAAGCCGCCGAGAATGACCGAGATGAAGGAGCGGTTCATGCTCCTGCACATGATGTAGGAGAGGATGGCACCGGACGACCCGACAAGCGCCCCGGTCACGATCAGTGCCGTGTTTTCCAGCGTGAAGCCCAAAGCCGCCGCGGCCCATCCGGAATAGGAGTTGAGCATGGACACGACGACCGGCATGTCCGCGCCGCCAATCGGGATGATCAGCGTCACGCCCAGAATGAAAGCGGCAATCGTCAGCGCCCAGAAGGCGAAGGTCAGCTGTCCGCCCGACGCCACCAGAAAGATCACCATCAGGGCGATAAATCCGCCCATAGCCAGATTGACCCAGTGTTGCCCCTTGAAGATGACCGGTGCGCCGGAGACCAGCCCCTGCAATTTCATGAAGGCAATGACCGAACCGGAAAAGGTGATCGCGCCAATCGCCGAGCCGAGCGACAATTCGACAAGGCTGATATGTTTGATGTCGCCGGCCATGCCGATGTGAAAGACGTCCGGCCGGTAAAAGGCGGCCAGCGCCACCAGCACCGCCGACATGCCGACAAGGGAGTGGAAAGCCGCCACCAGCTGCGGCATCGCTGTCATCGGGATACGTTTGGCCACGACCGCACCGGCACCGCCGCCCACCGCCATCAGAGCGAGGATGGTCAGGAAGCTGCCGAAACCCACACCGGCGGCCAGCAGAGAGGTGATGATCGCCACTGCCATACCGGCCATACCGAAATAATTGCCGCGCCGGGCGGTTTCCGGATGCGACAAACCCCGCAGCGCGAAAATGAACAGCACGCCGGAGACGAGATAGAGAAGGGCTGCAAGATCAGCGTTCATGATTTTGCCTCAGGTGCGGCTGGCTTTTCCTTCTTTTTGTACATGGCCAGCATGCGCTGGGTGACGAGGAAGCCGCCGAAAATATTTACGCTCGCAAGAATGACGGCGATGGCACCGGCGACATTGGAAAATCCGGAGGCACCGGACGTCTCATCGGCCAGCGCCGGAGCCGCTGCTGCCAGCAGTGCGCCAACAATGATCACCGAGGAAATGGCATTGGTTACCGCCATCAGCGGCGTGTGCAGGGCCGGGGTGACCGACCAGACCACATAATAGCCGACGAAAATCGCCATCACGAAAATGGCAATACGGAGGGTAATCGGATCAACAGCGTC
>PFFX01000030.1:3087-7405 GCA_002783385.1 Rhodobacterales bacterium CG15_BIG_FIL_POST_REV_8_21_14_020_59_13
TCAGCGTCATGCCGACAATGATTTCATCATCCCAATGCGGGGCAAGCGCGCCATCCTCGCCCACCAGAAGCGGGGTCAGATTGACGAGATTGCGCGCATAGAGGCTGGAGGCATCGGCGGCGAGCCGTCCCGGCAGGTTCGAGAAGCCGGCAATCGAGACGCCATTGTGCTCGACAATTTCGTCGGCCTTGGTCAGTTCGCAATTGCCGCCCATTGGCGCGGCCAGATCCACGATCACCGATCCCGGCTTCATGGCCTCGACCATGGCTTTGGTGATCAGTTTCGGGGCCGGACGTCCGGGGATGAGCGCGGTGGTCACCACCACATCCTGCTTGGCGATATGGCTGGCGACGAGCTCGGCCTGCTTGGCCTGGTATTCCTTGCTCATTTCCTTGGCATAGCCGCCGGCGGTTTCAGCAGCCTTGAATTCCTCATCCTCGACCGCGACAAATTTCGCCCCCAGCGAGGCCACCTGTTCCTTGGCCGCCGGACGCACATCGGTGGCGGTCACGACAGCACCCAGACGGCGCGCCGTGGCAATCGCCTGAAGTCCGGCCACGCCGGCCCCCATGATGAAGGCTTTAGCCGCCGCAATCGTGCCCGCCGCTGTCATCATCATCGGGAAGGCACGGTGATAGATTTGCGAGGCCTCGATCACGGCCCGGTAGCCGGCAAGGTTGGACTGGCTGGAGAGCGCATCCATCGCTTGCGCGCGGGTGATGCGCGGCGTGAATTCCATGGCAAGCGCGTTGATCCCGGCAGCGGCGAAAGATTTCGCCTGCGCCTTGTCGCCATGCGGTTCCAGCTGGCCGACCAGAAGGCAGCCCTTGGACAGTTTGGCCAGCGTATCGTCGTCAGGCGTGCGCACAGCATAGACGGCATCCGCGCCTTTCAGCGTCGCTGCCAGCGTGCCCATTTTTGCCCCCACGGCCTCATACTGACTGTCAGGCATGCTGGCGGTCGCGCCAGCGCCTTTTTCGATCTGGATGTCATGCCCGGCCGCAATCAGCTTCTTGACGGACTCAGGCGTAGCCGCAACCCGGGTTTCCCCGTCGCGGCGTTCTTTCAGAATGGCAATTTTCATTTGGTCAGGAATACCCGTCACAATTGGCTGACGCCACCTTGTCGGATTCCCGCAGAAATTAAAAGGGCAATTAACCTGCCAGGGTCAGGGCCTGACCCTAGAGCAGGCTGCCGACCAGACCGGCGATGAGGGCGGAAAAGAAGCTGACGGCGGCAAAGCCGATGACGGTGGCATACCAGTTGGCCTTGAGCCCGAGGACGAGGCCGAGAAGAAGGCCGGCGATGGTGACGATGATCAGCGACACCATCCAGCTGACATCAGCGGCAAAGGTCAGGCTGAGAAAGAGGACGGTCAGACCAAGCAAACCGCCAAACCAGACCGCCAGGCCGATAAAGCTTGAAAATGTGTGAGCCTGTTCGGTGACTTCCATCGAGCCGCGTTGATACTCAGCCATTGTTTAAATCCCCCTGCAGGTCTGAACCGGATTGATGTGCGGATTATCACGCAGATTCGCGTCCGCCAAGTCTTTAGCGATGTGGCGTATCAGCGCTGGCCCCATCCCGACTGCATCAGCGTTTCCAGTGCGGAAGCCACGGCCAGCGGCTGATCCAGAATCAGATGGTGCTGGGCATCGGGAATGGACACCATCGGCGTTTCCGGTCCGAACGTCTCTGCCATGAAGGCCCAGATTTCATCGGTAACCAGTGAGGTCTCCGCACCACGGAAAAAAGCCAGCGGGCATCTCGCATTGTCCCGCAGGCTCCCGGGATCACGGCGTTGATATTCCAGCTTGGCCCAGAGATTGGGATCAAACTTCCAGCTCCACCCCCCCTCAACGGCTTTGAGGGAATTGCGGGCAATATGATCCACCACATAGACTGTCTCGCAGGTCTGTGGCGGCAACAGCCGGAAGCGGGCAATGGCGGTTTCCCGCCTCTCATAGGTCTTTCCGCCACGCTGCGGCGGAGAGGAAGATCGCTGTTCTTCCGAAGGGCGCACCGGCGAATCCAGAATGATGGCCCCGGCCAGCTCCTCGCCGAACGTTATGGACGCCATCATCGTGACAAAGCCGCCAAAAGAATGGCCCACCACAAAGGGCTTTCCGGCCTCGAACAGGCCCGCGTCTTTTGCAACAGCCTTCACCTCTTCGGCATAGAGCGGCATGCGATAGACCTCGCGGTGTCCGCTATCGCCCATGCCGGACAGGTCGATGGCGGCCACGCGCCGCCCCTTGCTGATGAAGGGTGCAATCGCATCCCACCATTGCTTGTGGGCGACTCCGCCATGAACCAGGATCACGCCCGGCTGGCCGCGCTCTCCCCAGGCTTTCCAGACAATGTCGGCACCTTCCACGGCGACATGACCGCTCTCCGTGGGAGCGGCCAGGACCTTTGCAAACCAGGCAGGGTGAGGTGGCGCTTCGCCCTTGAAGTTTTCAAGTGGCGGGCGGATGTCGCGCAGGGCATTGGAGGCAGTGCTCATGCCTATCGGCTAGCCCTGATTGTGCAGTGCGTCAATTCGCTTTTGCCCTTGACGTATACGTCAAAAAGACAGTGAGGCAACGAGATTATTGACGAAATGCAGAACAACCGGAGCCCATAACCGGCCCGTCAGCCGCCGCGCCAGTCCGGCAAAAACCCCCAGAACTGTCGCATAGATCATCGTCGGGATATCGACGAGAATATGCATCAGGCCGAAGCCGCCGGCCGACAGGAGAATCGGCCACACCCAACCGCCCATCCGCGCTGCGAGCTTGGGCAGCAGCCATCCGCGCAGGATGATTTCTTCCACCAGTGGCGCGAAAATGATCACAGAGGCGGCCACCAGCAATGTGCCGGTCAATCCGCCGCCATTGAACCTGTCAGGCGTTGGCACATCGGGAATAGGCAGCAGGGGAAGCAGCACATCAACCGCCGCAATCGCAAACACGAAACTCATGCCGAAAAGCACCAGCCCGTATCCGGTCTCGATGCCAAAACGGGCCGGGCGGATATCGAAGACAGCCACCGCCAGATGCCGGGTATTCAGCCAGCTGGCGAACCACCAGAGAAACCCGATCTGGCTGGCCATCAGCAGCGCATAATAGGACCGGAAGACGGCGTCATGATTGATCTCTCCGGGCGCAAGGCCGAACGCATTCAGCGTGGTCGCGAAATATAGCGCCGTCATGCCGGTCAAGAGAGACAGTGCGGGCCAGAAAAACACCCAGAACAACCGGGTGTCCCGCAGCGCCTCCGGCGCGACGTCAAACATCACATCATGCGGCTCGAACGGCCATAATGGTGATGGCACCTTGCGGTATCCGGGCGGAGGCGGTGTGCTCATCGCGTTCTATTGCAGCGCAAGAGAAGGGTGGTCAACCGCGTGTGGAATAGGCGGGCAACGTAGCGGCAGCACGTCCGGCTGCTGCCGTTCCGGCAATCGCACCTGCAATCGCGCCAAGAAAGACCGCACCCAGAATGATGGACAGATCAAATTCCGCCGGCCAGCCCATCCAGTCACTGGCGGCCTGCCCCAGCAGCAGTGCGAAGGCAACGCCGATCAGCCCGCCTCCGGTTCCCAGAAAAAGGCTCTCCAGCGTGAACTGGAGAAAGATGTCGGAAGAGGATGCACCGAGGGTCATTTGCAGACCGATATTCCGGCGCCGCAGTTCAGCGAGCGTCCAGTTGGCCCCGCCATAGCCGATAATCGCGGCCAGCATGGCGGTCGCCGCTATCGCCGTTAGCAGACGGGATAACAGATCACGCTGCTGCTCCATTGCCGCGGTTGGCGCGGCGGGATCGGCAAAGACAAAGGGAGGCGGTTGCGACAAGGGCACACCATGCTGTCGGCGCAAAAGGCGATCCGCGCGAACCCGTGCCCAATGCAGGGAGTCCTGATCCCGCAAAACGATTGTCAGACGGCTGGATTCGTTCGGGGCCAGCATATCTACCGGCATGAAATAGCGCGCCGCCGCATCAAAGGGTGCGATGATGGCGTTTGAAAACCGCGCCGCAACCACAGTATCCCCGCGCTCGAATACGCCCTGGACACGGCAATTGACGCCATCAACCCGTATGGTCTGGCCGGAAGCACGGCCTTGCGGAAACAGGGCATTGGCTGAATCCACGCTGAGCAGGCAGACCCGCCGCGCTGAATCGAGATCGGTGGGGCTGAGCGGGCGTCCCTGGGCCATGTCCATGTCGGCCTCGAACTGATAGTCACCTCGCACTCCGAATACCGGAAGATCGGCGCGGTTACCCCGTGCGCTGACCGGCACCTGATAGGCACTTCGCCATGCGGCTGTGCCCTCGA
>PFFX01000008.1:0-5685 GCA_002783385.1 Rhodobacterales bacterium CG15_BIG_FIL_POST_REV_8_21_14_020_59_13
TGATCCGGATGTTGTGATCATCGCCCTGGTGGTCAATACCAAAGTGCCATTCAGCACCAGATTGCGGCCAGACAGCTTCCAGAGACAGCGTACGGCTCTCGCTGTTGGCATAGGTTTCGCGCTGCTGCATGGCAGGCGGCGCGGGCCGGAGGTCGAAATTGTTCATGGCGTGATCGACGGCCGTATATCCGGCCTCCAGGCGCAGCGTTATTTCACCGGCTGGAAAAGCGAAGAAGGCTCGTGCGAAATCGGTATTGAAAAAACGGATATCCATCGGGAAGGGCGGGTTGCCGGTTGCGCCGGTTTCCTGCCGCCGCAGATCGAGGCCGAATTCGTGTCCGTTGGACTGCCAGCCCATCCCGGCGCCATAGACGGTGCGCAAGTGCTCGCTGCCGCCAATTGTGCCGTCTGGATGGTCGATATCGCTGCCTGCCTCATTCGAGAACAGAATTTGCATACGCCATGTGTCGCTGGACGTGCCGACGATACCACCAACAGAATGGGACGAGTCCGCCGAGCGGCCGCCAGCGATAAGATCATAGCGCAGCCGGAAAGCCTCATCGGCAGCGGAGAAATCAACACGTTTCAGGATGGCATTGACCCCACCGGCGAGCCCGGGGCCCTCCGAGACAGGCGAAATGCCGCGGTCGACTTCGATCGCGGCCAGCAAAGGGGCAGGCGCATAATGAAGCGGTGGATCCATCAGATTGGGACCGCCGGAGGCAAAATTCTGCCCGTCGATGCGAATATTCAGCCGCGATCCGAAGAGACCGCGATACTGGACCTGGCCGGAAAGCTGGCCATTGCCGATCAAAGCCGCGCCGGGAAGGCGGGCGACGAGGGCCGCTGCGTCCGGCCCGCTATCGGGTTCCAGGGCCGGATCGAGGCTGTCTGAGACCGGCGCAAGGCGCGCGCCGGTAACGATGATGACATCCTGCAACGCGGCGTCGTGGTTCTGGGCAAAGGCAGGCGTGAGAATAGCGGACAGAGCCAGCGCACTGACGCTGGCGGTATGAATAGAAGACATGGAAAGCTCCGCAATAGCGCGCACGGCCTCTCTGGGCCGGCATGCCGAAATCAAAATTTGGTCGGGAAAGGCTTAGATAGACGCTCGTAAGCCGACCGGCGGAGCTCTCGCTTGCGGATTAAGGCGCGCCGACGTGGCAATAGCATCGGTTCTGGCGGGGTATTGCGGCGCGTGAAGAATGGACGGCGCGGCAAGTGAGCCGGGCGGTGTTGCATCCAGCGCCGCCATTTGCGCCACGCTGAAAGGGCAATCCGGAGCGGCAATCGGATCGGGGCGGTCGTCACCGGTCAGGTCAATTTCGATGACTTGCCGTTCGATGGCGGAACACACCACGACGGATATGCGTCCGTCTTCACCAAACACCGGCATATAGCCAGCAGGCAGGGCGGCGCGCGTCCCCATTGCCATGAAGGCAAGAGACATGAATAGCGCTGCCAGAGGCGCCCGAGAGGAAGACATGCGTCTCAACATGTCTTCCGTATATGTGATCCGCTTTGCTCCGGCAATGCGACACCTGAGCAGCTGCAAAGGGTTATGCTGATGGTCCCTGGTCCAGGCCACACTCCGTCGCACGCTCGCCAGAACCCCAATGTCAAATTTTTATCCTTGCCTTCCGGGCCGGGAATGGCTTGCATGCTGCAATCGCGAAAAGCGATGTCCTGCTTTGAAACAGGCGGCAGGCTGGCCGGGGCTTTCCGGCATCATCAGGGGGAATGGATCATGTCGGATACGGGAAGAGCGGCCGGTGCACTCATCGGTGCTGTGGTGTTGGGGGCAGCGGCAATTGCCGGCACAGGCTGGGCACGCGAAAACGGCTTTCTGCCACAACCGTCTGACAACGCCGCTCCTGTCCACGAGGAAACCGCGTCGGAACCCGAAGCCCCGCCGGCAACGCCGTATGACCTGTTCATCGCTGGCGGCGAGCCAGCGCCGGTCCTGCTGGATCATATCGACGCGCTTTGCGGCGATGCCAGCATCTACGGTGCGCCTGAAATGCGGCTTGCGATCGCGGGTGAGGCCCCGGGGACATTGCTGATCCATTCAATCATGCGCGGCGGGATGCCGGTCATCCAGCGGCGCAGCGCACCGGCTGACCGGCTTCATGCCTATGGCCGCGATGGCGAACTTGGCATCATGCGGGCCGACGGCGGCTTTTCGGCCCGCGCTTTCGTGCTCGCTGAGGATGGCGAACCGGTCAACAGCGATCCGCTGGCCAGCGAGACGGTCTGGGGCACGATGTGCATCGACGCACCGGCGGCGGCGCAGGAACTCAACGCCCTGTTTGCAGAGCGCGGCGCCCGCGTCGATCCGGTTGCGGCCGCCCTTCATGCCTTTGCTGCAGGAAATGAAGACCGGCCGCGTGACGCGCTCGACTCCATGGTTGCGGCGTGCGGCACAGGTGACCAGAGCACGGCGGTCTCGGGGCGCTGGATCATCGGCGCAAATATCCGGCGCGATCAGGAGTGGGACGGCATGATCGTCCACGAAATGTCCGGCGAACGGCCCGGCCGCGTTGAAGATTTTCTGGATCTGGATATTGCCGAGCGCCGGGAGACCCGTGCGTCGATCACACGCTATTCCATCCCCTTGTCCGAACCGGCTTTCTATCCATTGACGGAGAGCGGCTTCGGCCCCTACCACAACTGGCCTGCCATTGCCGTGCGCCGTTTCGAGATCTGGGAGGATGGATACCGCAGCCACAGCCTGTCGGGCGATCCTGTCGCCGGGGCCGATATCCCCTGTCATGATATTGCCGCAGGCGAGGCCGCGCTGCGGGCATTCGGTCCTTTCTGATCCGGCAATCCGGGGATGATTTGTGGCCGGGCGTGGCATAGACTGCGCCCATGCCCCACCGCGCCATTCATGCCCGCTTTGTTGACACCGCCCGGGCGCTGAGCCCGGCACTGTCCGATGCCATTGCCGCGCTCGGCCCGGTCGAGCTGACCTCACGCGCCGATCTGCCCTTCGCCGATTATCTCTGCCGCGCCATCGCCGGCCAGCAGCTCTCGGTGAAAGCGGCAAAGACCATCTGGGGCCGGGTGGAAGACAGCGCCGGTGACGTGCCGCTGATCGAGCATCTCTGCGACGCCAACACAGACCTGTTGCGATCCTGCGGGTTGTCCAGGGCGAAGACAAAAACCGTCTGCGCCATTGCGGCGCTCGCCCGCCAGGGTGAGCTGAAAGACGATCAACTGCGCGCCATGAGCGCTGCCGAGCGCACCGCCCGCATCACCGCCATCTGGGGCGTTGGCCAGTGGACGGCGGACATGATGAACATGTTCTGGTTCGGCGAGCCCGATATCTGGCCGGAGGGCGATGTCGCCGCGCGCAAGACGCTGCAACGCCTCACCAGCGCGCGCCGCAAGACGGTGCGCACCGCCGCCCGCTTCGCCCCGCAGCGTTCCTACCTGGCGCTCTATATGTGGCGTCATGTCGATGCGAAGCCGGCGTGACCCCCTCACCCTCGAATACTCGCCTCGGCGAGGAAGGCGGGTATGAAGGGTGAGGGGGACAAGTTGACGCTTACGCGAACTGGACCGCGCCGCACAACGCCCCTAGTTTCCGGAATCGATAAACACTGTTTACCCCGGCGATGATCCGGGGAGGGGCCGGGAGTTTTCATGTCCAACGCATCTGATATTGCGCCGAATTTGCGCCTGCCGGTCATCGGCGCGCCGCTCTTCATCATTTCCAATCCCAAACTGGTGATGGCCCAGTGCAAGGCCGGGATTGTCGGTTCCTTTCCGGCGCTGAATGCGCGCCCGCAAAGCCAGCTGGATGAATGGCTGGACGAGATCACCTCCGAACTCGACAGTTATAACAGGGCCAATCCGGACCGGCCCGCCGCGCCCTATGCGGTGAACCAGATCGTGCACCGCTCCAATGACCGGCTCGAAGCCGATCTGGAAACCTGTGCGAAATACAAGGTGCCGCTGGTGATCACCTCGCTGGGTGCGCGCGTCGAGCTGAACGAGGCGGTGCACAGCTGGGGCGGCAAGACGCTGCACGATATCATCAATGTCACCTTCGCCCGCAAGGCGCTGGAAAAGGGCGCGGACGGGCTCATCGCCGTGTGTGCGGGTGCGGGCGGCCATGCCGGGGTGAAATCCCCCTTCGCCCTGATCCAGGAAATCCGCGACTTTTTTGATGGCCCGCTGGCCCTGTCCGGCTCCATCGCCAATGGCGCCGCGGTTCTGGCCGCCGAGGCCATGGGCGCGGATTTCGCCTATATCGGCTCGGCCTTCATCGCCACGCAGGAAGCGCGCGCCAGTGAGGATTACAAGCAGGGCATTGTCGAAGGCTCGTCCGACGACATCGTCTATTCCAGCCTGTTTACGGGCGTGCACGGCAATTATCTCAAGGGCTCCATCCGCAGCGCCGGGCTCGATCCGGACAATCTGCCCGACAGTGATCCGTCGGCCATGAATTTCGGCTCGGATTCGGCCAAGGCCTGGAAGGATATCTGGGGCTCCGGCCAGGGCATTGGCGCGGTCAGGGAAATCGCGCCCGCCGCCGCCTATATCGACCGCCTCGCCGCCGAATACGAGGCCGCCAAGCGCCGTATTTGCGGGTAGGGGGTTCGAGGCTGCCTGACGGCAGCACCTCACCATGAGGTAAATGTCTGTTTTGCCATCCATCCACCTCATCCTGAGGTGCTCGCGATAGCGAGCCTCGAAGGAGGGTTCCAGATTGCGGGTATTAGTTGTCCTCCCCCGCAAGCAGGGGGAGAAACAGCACCGAGGCCTGAAAATCAGATACTCGTCAGCCAGTCCGGCTTCACATAGGGCAGGCCGAGCTCTTTCGCGACCGGCTCATAGGCGACTTCGCCCTGCGCCACATTCAGTCCGCGGGCCAGATGCGGATCATCATTCAACGCTTTTTTCACGCCCTTGTTGGCCAGCGCCATCATGAAGGGCAGGGTGGCATTGGTCAGGCCCAGCGTCGCAGTGCGCGCCACGGCGCCGGGCATGTTGGCCACGCAGTAATGCACCACGCCATCGACGATATAGATGGGATCATCATGTGTCGTGGCCTTGGACGTTTCAAAACACCCGCCCTGGTCAATGGCGATATCGACCAGCACCGCGCCATCTTTCATTTTCTTCAGCATGCCGCGCGTCACCAGCTTGGGCGCCGCTGCGCCCGGTATCAGCACCGCGCCGATCACCAGATCCGCCTCGATACAGGCGGCTTCCACGGCGGCGGGCGTCGAGAAGGCCGTTTTCGCCATACCAACGAATTGTGTATCCAGCTCGGCCAGACGTTTCATCGAGCGGTCAAAGATGGTGACATCGGCCCGTGCGCCGACGGCCATTTCCGCAGCATGGCTTCCGGCCACCCCGCCGCCGAGAATGACGACTTTCGCCGGGGTCACGCCCGGAATGCCGCCCAGCAGCATGCCGCGGCCACCCTGGCGCATTTCAAGGCAATGCGCGCCGACCTGAACCGACATGCGGCCGGCCACTTCCGACATTGGTTTGAGGAGCGGCAGGCGGTTGTCGGCATCGGTCACGGTTTCATAGGCAATGGCGATACAGCCGGACTTGCGCAGGCCTTCGGTCTGGACCGGATCGGGGGCCAGATGCAGATAGGTGAACAGGACGTGGTCCTTGGTCAGCATCGCTGTTTCTGAGGGTTGCGGTTCCTTGACCTTCACG
>PFFX01000008.1:5701-17638 GCA_002783385.1 Rhodobacterales bacterium CG15_BIG_FIL_POST_REV_8_21_14_020_59_13
CAAAGACGGCGGCGGCATCGGGCAGGATTTTGGCACCGGCCGCAACATACATCTCGTCGGTGAAGCCGATATTGGTACCGGCATCGTTTTCCACGACCACCTCATGGCCGGCACGGACAAGCTCCGCAGCGCCATTGGGCGTCAGACCGACCCGGTTTTCACGAACCTTGATTTCTTTTGGGGCACCAATACGCATGAGAGCAGCTCCCGGATTTCACCGCGCCGTCCGGCGGTTGTTTATGAATTGGGCGCTCTCATACATGGCTAATTCCGCTCTGACCATGCCCGACATGTGTGGCTTGCAATAATGTGATGGGCTGACTAGGGAAACGCGGATGAGCGACACACGTTACGAAAAACTGGAAATGCTGGGCGCGGACAGCCCGGCGGCGGCATCACCGGACGACGCCCGGCTGGAGTGTGTCGAAAATCCGTGTGACGCAGATTATCTCATCCGCTTTACCTGTCCGGAATTTACATCGCTGTGCCCGGTCACCGGCCAGCCGGACTTTGCACATATCGTCATCGATTATGTGCCGGAAAAATGGATCGTCGAATCAAAGTCGCTGAAACTTTTCCTGAGCGCCTTCCGCAATCATGGTGCGTTCCACGAAGCCTGCACCACGATGATCGCCCAGCGTCTGGTGAAGGACGTGTCGCCGAAATGGCTGCGCGTCGGCGGCTATTGGTATCCGCGTGGCGGCATCCCCATCGATGTCTTTTTCCAGACTGGCCAGCCGCCGGAAAATGTCTGGCTGCCGGATCAGGGCGTCGCCCCCTATCGCGGCCGCGGCTAGCCGCGCCAGACGCCGATTTCTGCGCCCGGACGGACGCGTTCGACAGGGTCGTCATCGGTTGAGCCGATAAAGATGAAACCGGCCACCCGTTCGCCCGAACGCATGCCAAGAGAATCCTTCACATAAGGGTGGTAGGCATACCATTCGGTCAGCCACTGGCTGGCATACCCCATGGCCTGTGCGCCAATCAGCAGATTCTGGCAGGCTGCGCCAGCCGACAGGATCTGCTCCCATTCCGGAATCGAGTGCTTTTCGAGCACATGGGAGATGACGGCGATCACCAGCGGCGCGCGCGTGAAGCGGTTCAGTTCCAGCTCCATCCGCGCCTCATCGGTGTCATTCTCGCCCGACCAGATTTTCGCAAGTATCAGTCCGAATTTCGTGCGCTCCTCGCCCTGGAACAGGACAAACCGCCAGGGCGCCATCTTGCCGTGATCGGGCACGCGCTGGGCAATGCCGAGCAGCGTATCGATTTCATCTGCGGTTGGCCCCGGCTCACGCATCGCGGCTGCCGCCGTCGAGCGCCGCCGCGTCAGTAATTCAAGGGCCGCATCACTTTTATGATGTGGCGCCAGTCTTTCGCCCTGGTCCGGAAAATCCGGCAAAATATCCTGTGTTTGCGCTGTGCTCATTGATCCGGTCCTGTTGCAGTATTTTGACGGAATGGAGTTTGCGACCTTATATGGGGTCAAAGCGCGGCACCAGAACCGCGTTCGGGGAAGCTCTTGGAAAAAACATGAACGCTGAAGTCTCAATCGACCACCTCACGCCGGCCGAGCGCCGCCGTCTGAAAGTCCGTGATGCGATCATCGAAGCGGCCGATGACCTGTTCACCCGGGAGGGCGAGCAAGGCATTTCCATGCGCCGTCTGGCCGAGGCCATCGATTACTCGCCCGCAGCGATCTACAAGTATTTCGATTCCAAGGAAGCGCTCTTTGCCGAAATGCGCGAGCTTTTCTTCGAGCGCCTGATTGCCCGCATGAATGAGGCGGCCGAAAAAGGCGGCGACGAACATGTGCTCTGCGCCCGCTGTGGACGGGCCTATATTGAAACCGCCATGGAAGAGCCACGCCATTATGTGATGGCTTTTTCCTTCTTCAAGAAAGACGAGCTACCCGACGAGACCAGCTTTGCCTTTCATGCTGAAAAACAGCTTTGCGACATGATCCGGGCGGGAATCGAAAAGGGCGTTTTCCGAGAAATGGATCCGATGGTCGCGTCCAAGAGCGTCTGGGCCAGTGTGCATGGTCTGGCAGTGCTCATGGCCTCGATAGATGAATTTCCGCAAGGCATGCCGGGATCGGAGCATGTCAGCCGCGATGCGGTGATTGATTTCCATACGGACATGATTATCCGTGGCCTCGACGCCTGACGCATAACTGACATGAAAAAAGTGAACACTGTTCACTTTTCAAACAGCAAGCAATGACCTATATGCCATCCCGTGACCAATATCAGCGGGAACACATATCATGCCGGCACTCAAAAACAGGCTCCAGGCGCTCGGCGCAGGCTTTGCGGTTCTGATCGCGGCAATCGGCGTCGCCCTCATCGTCATTCTGGTGTCCGCCCTGCGGGCTGCCGGTGCCGACGTGCAGCAGGCAGAGCCGCACGCGCTGCCGGTACCTGTTCTTACCGTTGACTATCAGACCGATGCGATGATCAGCGAAGCCTATCCGGGCCTCATTTCAGCGCGCCGCGAGAGCGATCTCGGTTTTGAACGCGGTGGCCGGATTGTCGAAGTAACAGCCGACATTGGTGATCAGGTGAGGGCCGGTGACACTCTGGCGCGGCTGGATACCAGCACGCTGCGCGCCCAGATTGCCGCCGCTGATGCCCAGACCCATGAAGCCGACGCCCAGCTGGAAATTGCCCGCGCCACCGAATTGCGCCAGCGCACCCTCCTGGAACGCGGCCATATCTCCCAACAAAGGCTGGACGAGGTCGCCACCAATACAGCCGCAGCAGAAGCCCGCCGTCAGGCCGCCGCTGCGCAAGCCAATGCGCTGCGCGCACAATTGGTCCTGTCGGAAATCACCGCCCCCTTTGATGGTGTGGTCACCGCCCGTAACGCTGATGAAGGGACGATTGCCGCTCCTGGAAGCTTGGTCCTGCGCCTGGTTGAAAACACAGCTCTGGAAATCCGGATCGGACTGCCCGCCATCGCCGTCACGGCTCTGATCGAAGGCGAGGTTTATAACTTCCTCACCAATGACGGGACCATCGAAGCCCGCTTCCGCACCGCTACCGGCGTGGTGGATGTCCGCACCCGCACGGTGAGTGCGATTTTCGACATCGAATCCGGAACCGCCCGTGCCGGTGAAGTGGCGCGGCTACAGCTTGAAACCGGCATTTCCGATAACGGATTCTGGTTGCCCACTTCAGCATTGACGGAAGGGCGCAGAGGACTCTGGTCCGTCCAGACGCTTGTCAGTAATGAAAATGGAGACTGGATCATCGAGCCACGTGTTGTCGAAACCCTTCGCGTCGAGGTCGATCGTGCATTCGTCCGCGGAGCAGTCAATGATGGCGACCGGATTGTCGCTTCAGGCCTGCAACGTGTGACCGCCGGACAGATCGTCACGCCGTCCGGGGAATAAGGTCATGGCTACGCTCTTCTATCGTTATTCGCGTCTGTCCATTCTGGCGGTTCTGTTATTGGCGCTTGCCGGAGCCGGGGCGTTGTTGACGCTTGGCCGTCAGGAAGATCCCAGCCTGACCGAGCGGTTCGGCGTCATTGTCACATCCTTTCCCGGCGCGTCCGCCGAGCGCGTAGAAGCCCTGATCACGGATCCCATTGAGGATTCGATCCGGGAACTCCCGGAGATTGATGAGGTCGTATCCACGTCACGGTCGGGCTTTTCGCTCATCAATATCAAAATTCGCGAAGATTTGAATCCGGCCGAAGTGGATCAGGCGTGGACCCAGGTGCGCGAGCAGGTCGATGCTGTCCGGCCCGCCTTGCCGGCCGGGGCCGGTGCCCCGGATGTTCAGCGCAGCTATCTTGGCGCGGCAACGCTGATCGTATCGCTGGGCTGGAGTGCCGAGAGCGAACCCAATCTCGCCATTCTCTCGCGCCTGGCCCGCGACCTTGAAGACCGCATCCGCAATGTTCCAGGGACCGACCAGACGGATGTCTACGGTATTGCGCAGGAGGAAGTCCGCGTCCTCGCCGATCCCGATGCCCTTGCGGCGCTGGGTCTGACGGTCAACGAGCTGGCGAGACGTATTTCCCGCGCCGACGCCAAGACCCCCGCTGGGGAATTACGCTCGGAGGATGTCACTCTGAATGTCGAAATCGGCGGCGAATTTGAAACCCTGGACCGGATCCGCGCGGTGCCGGTAAGCGAAACAATCAATGGGGAATTTGTCCGCCTTGGAGATGTTGCCGAAATCGAGCGCGGCATCCGCACGCCAGCTGCCGCCATGGCGTATTTCAACGGGGAACGGACCGTCTTTGTAGCCGGATTTCTTCAGCCCGAATTACGGGTTGATCAATGGACGGAACGCGCCCGCACTGAAATCGCCGGATTTACAGCTGAAAATCCGGGCATTTCCGTCGATATCGTCTTTACCCAGTCTGATTATGTGGAATCGCGCCTGAACGGGCTTTCGGTCAATCTCGGCTACTCTGCCCTCATCGTGTTTGCGGTGCTTTTCCTTTTGATGGGCTGGCGGGCGGCGCTGATTGTCGGCTCGGCCCTGCCGCTGACCGTTCTCTTCGTCCTCTTCCTGATCAATCTCTATGATGAACCCCTGCACCAGATGTCGGTGACCGGGCTTGTGGTCGCCCTCGGTCTGCTGATCGACAATGCGATTGTGGTGGTGGACGAATACCAGTTGCGCAGGGCCAAAGGCCTGCCGCCGCTTGATGCCATCAATCATTCGCTGAAACATCTGTTCGGGCCGCTCCTGGCCTCCACCCTGACCACGATTTTTGCCTTCGGGCCGATCGCGCTGATGCCCGGAGCCGCCGGTGAATTCATCGGCATGATTGGTGTCTCGGTGATTTTCGCGGTCGGGGCTTCCTTCATCATCGCCATGACTGTTGTGCCAGCGTTTGCAGGGTGGTTCGACCATAATAATTATGCCGAAGGCCGCCACTCCTTCCTGCGTGATGGATTGCGCTTCAAGCCGCTGGAGTATTTCTATCGCGGCATTCTTAAGGCCGTGACGGCCCGCCCCTGGGTCGGCCTGGTGGGCGGGGTCATTCTCCCCGTCGCTGGTTTTGCAGCCGCGACGACCCTGCCCATACAATTCTTCCCTCCGACCGACCGGGACATGTTCCAGATCGAAATGGTCTTGCCGGCCAATACCTCGATCGCGGAAACACAGCGTCAGGTCTTGCGGGCAACGGAATTGATCAACGCTTATGAAGGCGTCGTTGATATTGGCTGGACGTTGGGTGAAAGTCCGCCACGCACCTATTACAATGTCATCGGCAATGAGAGCGCGGCGCCGTATCTGGCCGCCGGCTGGGTCCGCACCGCTTCGGCTGAAGTCACACATGATCTGTTGCCGGTTCTGCAACGCGACATGATCGCGGCCTTTCCGCAAGCGCGTTTTCTGACCCTGCCGTTCGAGCAGGGACCACCGACCGCCGCGCCGATCGAACTTAAAATATTCGGTCCGGACCTGACTACGCTGGACCGGTTGGGCGATGAAATCCGTCAGGTGCTGACCCGGACGCCGGGCGTGACAGCCACGGTCGCCGGAATGCGCATGGGCGAGCCGGTCGCACGGGTGAATATTGACGAGGCCTCAGCAGAGTTGGCCGGCATTCGTCTGGAAGATCTGGCCAACCGGTTGCGGGCTGATTTCGATGGTGTGCCGGGCGGCAGTATTCTGGAAGGTGTCGAGGAAATGCCGGTGCGGGTCATCGCCTCGGAAGACCGCCGCGCCAGCGTATCCGATTTGGCCTCCTCTCCGCTGCTGACCTATGCGGATAGCGGCATATTGTCGGCACCGGTGTCGGCGCTGGGCGAAGTCGGACTGTCGCCGGAAGTGGCCAGTATCCGCCGTCAGGATGGCGAGCGGATGAACCCGGTCTTCGCCTATCTCGAGCCCTACAGCCTGCCCGCGCCAGTGCTGGATGATTTCATGACGCGTCTGGACGCTGCAGGTGTGGAAATGCCCGTTGGCTATTCGCTGCAGATTGGCGGTGAAGCCGAAGCCCGCGGTGATGCCCTTGGCAATCTGTTCGGCACCGCCGGGCCACTGTTGATCCTGATGATCGGCGCGGTCGTGCTGGCCTTCAATTCCTTCCGCTTTGCCGGCGTGGTTTTCGTGACCGGATTCCTGTCGGTCGGACTGGCCTTGTTCGGTGTGTGGCTGTTTGGAACCCCGCTGGGATTTAACGCCATTGTTGGCTCGATGGGACTGGTGGGCCTGTCCATCAACGGCACCATCGTCGTATTGTCCGCCTTGCGCGCCAACCCGGCAGCCGCCGCGCTGGATATGATGGCGATTGAGGACACGGTCGTGGATGCAACCCGCCACATCATCTCCACCACGCTGACCACGATGGGCGGTTTTGTGCCGCTCATCCTCTCGGGTGATCCCTTCTGGCTGCCCTTCGCGGCGGCCGTGGCGGGCGGCGTCGCCGGATCAGCCATCCTCGCCCTGTTGTTTGCGCCTGCGGCCTTTGTCTTGCTGGCCAAAGCCCGTCAGAAGCGCCGGGATTTCCATGAGCGGCTGAAAAAGCGTGTGCGCCGGGGCGCCTTGATGCAGGCTGCCGAATAGGCCAGGTCTGGATAGCCATCAGGAGAAGGCAGGATGGCAAGGCGCGGACCGTGGACGGTAAATTCAAAGGCGAAGGTCTTTGAAAACCCCTATATCGAATTGCACACTTATGACGGTATCCGCCCGGACGGCGCACCGGGAATTTATGGCGTCATGTCGCCGAAATCCTATGCCATTCTGATCCTGCCGCTGTTTGCGGATGGCACCACCATGCTGGTCGGCCAGCACCGCTTTCCGCTGGACAATTATAGCTGGGAGATCCCCGAGGGTGGCAGCTCCAAGTCCGATCCGCCCCTGGACGGCGCAAAGCGTGAGCTGCAAGAGGAAACCGGCCTGACCGCGCAGCACTGGCGCGAAATCCTGCAAGCGGAAACCTCCAATTCGGTCACGGACGAGCAGGCATTCGGTTTTCTGGCCTGGGGGCTGGAGGAGGGCGTGCAGGAGCTGGAGGGCACCGAAGTCATCGAATGCAAGCGTCTGCCCTTCATGGCGGCGCTGGAAATGGCAGTGGCCGGAGAGATTCGTGATTTGCCATCGGTGGCAATGATCCTCAAGGCGCACTACATGGCGCAAACAGGACAACTCGACACCGGGCTCACGCAAGCCATGTTGCAGGGAGGCTGAGATGCCGGCCGATACCGCCACACAGATGAAGTCCGGCATAGACGCTGTGTGGGCGCGCTTGCGCCTGGCGGCCGCCCAGGCTGCAGCTGAAGAGCCCATCCTCGCCAGCTTCCTCAATGCCGCCATTCTGCGCCATGAGCGCTTCGAGCATGCGCTGGCCTACCGGCTCGCCTCCAAGCTGGCGGATGCGCAACTCGATGCCATGCTCGCCCGCGACGTGGTCGAGGAAGCCATTGCCGCCGATCCGTCCATCGCGGAAAAGGCCGCTGCCGACATGGTGGCGATTGAAGAGCGCGATCCGGCCTGCCGCTCGCTCTTGCAGCCCTTCCTCTATTTCAAGGGCTATCTGGCGCTTCAGGGCTATCGTGTTGCCCACTGGCTGTGGAGTGAGCGGCGCGAGACCTTTGCCTTCCATCTGCAGAGCCGGATTTCCGAACGCTTCGGTCTCGATATCCACCCCGCCGCCCTCATCGGCCGCGGTATCATGATTGATCATGCCACCAGCGTTGTCATCGGCGAGACCGCAGTGATCGGCGATAATGTCTCCATGCTGCATTCGGTAACGCTGGGGGGTACTGGCAAGTCCGGCATCCAGCGCCACCCGAGAATCTGCGACGGCGTGCTGATTGGCGCCGGTGCGAAAGTGCTGGGAAATGTCACCGTCGGAGAGGAGGCCCGGATTGCGGCCGGTTCCGTCGTCCTGAAAGACGTGCCACCGCATTGCACCGTGGCCGGCATTCCTGCCGTGCCCGTCGGCGGCCCCTGCAAGGAACCGGCGCGCACCATGAATCAGAGCTTCGAGGCGGACACATAGCCCGGTCTTGCGCTGTCAGGCGCGATGGCTATGGTCGCTCGCAGATTCACCAAGCTCAGGGATATAGAAACCGTGTCTACTACCGTGACCGCTCAAGAGGCGGCAAAACTTGAAGCCTTCCTTAAGAAAAAGCTGAATCCCGGCATGGTCGTCCAGCGCCGACAGCGCGCCGATGAGTGCGCCGAGATCCATATCGGGGATGAATGCCTGGGCGTGGTCCAGAAAATCGTTGATGAGGGCGAGACCAGCTATGCGTTCGAGATCACCATTCTCGATATCGACCTGGAAGAAGTTTGAGCCCAGCCGCCATCGCGCATCACGTCCTTCGCGTTGAAGGGCTGTCCAAGCACTATCCCGGCGGCATTCTGGCGGCAGATAATGTCGGGCTGACCGCTGCTGCTGGTGAGCTTATTGCCATTGTCGGTGAGTCCGGCTCCGGCAAGACCACCACACTGAAAGCCATCAACCGGCTGATCGAGCCCGGCGCCGGGACCATCCTGTTTCAGGGCCGCGATGTGATGTCTCTGGACGCCCATGATCTGCGCCGCGAAATCGGCTGGGTGATGCAGGGCGATGGTCTGTTTCCGCATCTGACCGCCGCCCAGAATATCGCCGTCACACCGCGCCTGCTGAAATGGACGCCCGCCCGCATCGCTGCGCGAGTCGATGAATTGCTGGAACTGGTCCGGCTCGACCCGGCGGATTTCCGTGACCGTCTGCCGCATCTGATGTCGGGTGGCCAGAGACAGCGCATCGCCATTGCCCGCGCGCTCGCCGCCGAGCCGCCGCTGCTCTTGCTGGATGAAGCCTTCTCAGCCCTTGATCCGGTGACGCGCGCCGGATTGCAGGAGGATTTCGTCGCGCTCCGGAAACGCCTGCAATTTGCCGCCGTCTTGGTCACGCATGACATGGCCGAAGCCCTGCTCCTCGCCAACCGCATTCTGGTGATGAAGGACGGCCGGGTCGTCCAGACCGGCACACCGTCCGATCTCGTCAACCGGCCGGGCGATCCCTACGTCACCGAGCTTCTGGCCGCACCGGCCAAACAGGCCCGTGCCGTCGCCGCGCTGGAGCAGGCGCAATGAGCGATCAACTCGCCGAAGCCTTCACCGTTCTGCCGCAATATCTCAGCGGCCATATGCGCCTCTCCATGGCGGCGATCATTTGCGCCATCCTGATCAGCCTGCCGCTGGGCATACTGGCGGCACAGCGGCAATGGCTGGCAGGTCCCGCACTCGGCGTCGCCGGTACGCTGCAGACCATTCCCGGCCTCGCCCTTCTGGCGCTCATGGTGCCGGTGCTGGGGGGCACGATCGGCTTTGCCCCGGCCTTTGTGGCGCTGACCCTCTACGGCATCCTGCCGGTGCTCAGGAACACGATTGTCGGCCTGCAGGGCGTTGATCCGGTGGTGCGTGAAGCCGCGCGCGGTGTCGGCATGACGGCGCGCCAGAGCCTGATCGAAGTGGAGTTGCCGCTGGCCCTGCCCACCATTGTTGCGGGCATCCGTACCGCGGTTGTCTGGGTGGTCGGTGCTGCGGTTCTGGCCACGCCCGTCGGAGCCGCCAGTCTCGGTAATTATATCTTCGCCGGCCTTCAGACCCGTAACTGGACCGCGGTGCTCTTTGGCTGCGTTGCCTCGGCCCTGCTCGCCATATTGCTGGACCAGATCGTTCGCAGCTACGAGATCGCCGCCCGCCGCCGCAACCGCGTCATGGCCGGCCTGTCGACGCTTGCCGGGCTGGTTCTCATCGGGGCGGCTCTGGCCCCGGGACTGCTCGGCAATGCCGCGCGCACCTCGTCAGCAGGTGATATGGCGGACGCTATCGGCCTTGAGGGCCGCGTCGTCGTGGTTGGGGCCAAACCGTTTACCGAGCAATTCATTCTCGCCGAGCTTTTCCAGCGCGTTCTGGAAGCGGAGGGTGCCCTCGTCCGGCGTCGTGACGGGCTGGGCTCGACCGTGGTTTTCGATGCGCTGGCCGATAGCGAAATCGGCGTCTATGCCGATTATTCCGGTACGCTCTGGGCCAATGTCCTGCGGCGGACAGACAATCCCGGCCGCCACCGCATCATCGCGGAAACTTCGGCAGCATTGCTCAATGATTACGGCATTTTGAGCCTCGGCTCGCTCGGTTTTGAAAACGCCTATGGCTTTGCCATGAGCCGCGCGGGCGCAGACCGCCTCGGCGTGACCTCCATCGCCGGCCTGGCCGGCGAGGGAGTAATCATTGGCGCGGACAGTGAATTCTTCGTCCGCCCGGAATGGACCGGCACGCGCGAGGCCTATGGCCTGCAGGACGCCACGCCGCGGCCGATGGATTCCACCTTCATGTATGGCGCGGTGCGCGATGGCCAGGTGGATGTCATCACCGCCTACACAACAGACGGGCGCATCGCCGCCTATGATCTGGTGATCCTCGATGATCCGCGCGGCATCCTGCCGCCCTATGACGCCATGATCCTGTTATCGCCCGAGGCCGCCGCCGATGATGCCGTGGCGGCCGCGCTGGCTCCGCTCGTCAATGCCATCACGCCGGATCTGATGCGCGAAGCCAATCGCCGCGTCGATATTGACGGTCAGACGCCGGAACAGGCGGCGGCATGGCTGTGGGGGGAGATCGGGGGCTGACCGGAGTTCGGGAAAGCGATGTAATATACAGGCCTATGGCAAAAGCCTGCTCGATCACCTAAATTGGAACGTCCGAGGACGTAGATATGCAAGTTCGCATCAAAGACTACCCGCAGCTCAAGCAGCTTTGCTGGAACCGCCCTGCCAACACCATTCTGGACGGGGCGGATGCGCTTGCCATTTATGAACGCAATTGGCGTTTCATTGCGGCTGACGAGCTTACCGGCGCCGAACGGCAATTGCTCAACGCGCTTGTTGCTCGCTATGGCAACGGCGTGCTGAATGTATAAACGCCAACATCACAACGCCGTTGCTGCGGTTCTGGGTGCTTTGAACGCGGACATTCTGGAAGAGGCAGAATGTTATTTTGGCGGTGGAACCGCCATCACCCTCTTGCTCGGTGAATATCGCGAGAGTGTTGATATCGACTTTCTGTGTGCCTCGGGGTCTGGCTATCGGCGCTTGCGGGAAATGACGCACACAGGAACGCTGGATGCACTCCTGGACAAGTCCGCCGGGATTACCGAACTTCGGGACGTGCGCGCCGATCAATATGGTGTCCGGACCTGGCTGGGCCTTGACGAAACCCGGATCAAATTCGAAATCATCCGCGAGGCCCGTATTGATCTGGCCGGAGCAAGGCATCCGGAATTGAAGGTTCCGGTGTTGCAAAGAAGCGATCTGTACTGCGAAAAACTGCTGGCAAATGCAGACCGGCACGCTGACAGGTCCGTTCTGAGCCGCGACATCATTGACCTGGCAATGATGATTTCGCGTTGGGGACAGATTCCCGATAAGGCTTGGGAAAAAGCACGCGCGGCCTATGGCCGGTCAGTGGACGGAGCTTTCGAAAAAGCCGTTCAGACCATTCGGAATAAGGAATGGCTGCTGGAGTGTATGCGAGCCATGGCGATGGAGCAGAGCCTCGCGGAAGAAATTCTCGGAGTGTTTGGCGGCCCCGAGGCACAAAACTGAGCGTGCCGCCAGTCACCATGCATCGACAGCGGACGTCAATTGTTGACATATGTAAACAACATTGCGATTAGCTATTGTGAAGATGGCTGACCGTCCGCGTCATCCGGACAAGCAGATCAAGACGGCAATGACGACATTTGAATTTTCCATCATTGCTTCCGGGATCGGCCACGTAGCCGATGATTTCGAGGACCGCTTCTTCAAGACTGGTTGTGATGATGCCACCATCGCCTTTGCGAGGGGCGTGATCATCCTTGAATTTGCACGGGAAGCCGAAAGCCTTGAGGCGGCGATTGCCTCGGCCATTGCAAATGTCCGAACCGCCGGGGCCCGGGTCGAACGCATCGAGCCAGACAGTC
>PFFX01000008.1:17732-19646 GCA_002783385.1 Rhodobacterales bacterium CG15_BIG_FIL_POST_REV_8_21_14_020_59_13
TCCGCCCCCCATCGCCCGCATCACCAGCGAATCTCCCTTGTGGGACTGGCCGGACGTTGCCCGCTGGCTGAGCGGCAAGGGCGTGGTATCAGACGGGCAGGTGGCGGAAGCGCTTGTGATTCAGCGGGCGAATGAGGGGCTGGATCATCAGGAGAATTGCAGCAACGTCAAATCCGCGCGAAAATTGATGCATGCATTTGATCTTCGCAGGGATCGTGAACGTTCCACACGCAACATCGGTAGCTTAGAGCTGGGAAGAGAATTAAATCATCAAGTTAGATAAGAACATAAAAAGCTCTCAGTGAGGCTCCTTTAATCTATAAAAAGCCTTGGAATCTCTTTCTCTAAACGAAATATGTTCAAGAATATCTCTCTCCACTAAGCGTGTTAACGTAGCCTTTGCTGTTCTCCAATCACACTGCACCAATCTATGAATTTCTGTAACATTAGCTTTTCCGTGCTCTGCAAGATAATTGACAATCATCCGCTCGTTAGGTCGCAATGTAGCAAAGACTGATCGGCCTAATAATTCTGCGGCGCTCTCGTCCATAAAACTTTTTCTCGCTGCCACATTGTTCCTAAGCGTAACGTGTACAGTAGTTGTGTTTCCTTGGGCTTCCGAAAATATGGGAGGTGGTAAATCAACAGCCTCCATTTCATTCTTCATTCGAATAGTACCTTCGTGTGCACATTTCACCATATCAAAATAGAAGAGTGCCTCCATCAAGTGGGGGTTGCGAGGATTATGACTCTCATAAATATTCGCGGCAGTCGTTGGAGGATGAAATCCACCTGGGCTTTCGACAACAAATTTATCGTCAAACATTTTTACAAAAATATTCATTGAGCGGAAGTTATATGAGCGATGCACGCATGCATTCACTATTGCTTCAATCCAAGCATCCCGAGGATATTCAGGCCTTGTATAAAAACGCCCATCTTTCCCAAGACGTGTGAAATTTCTCATTTGTGAAGATACCACTTGTTCCGCCTGTTCTATTAAGCGGGGTAGCGGCCCTTCAATGAACTCATCCCGAACCAAATTATAGTTTGCTCCACTACCTTCTTCGGTACCGGAAAATCGTTGGAATCTAATTCTTGCTCCTGGGCAAACATCGCGTGGATCATTGGCGAATACTATTGCGCAAGCAAGGTTCGGTGTGAACGAGCCATCTAAAAGTTTGCCGAGTTTTGCCCAATGCATAATTTCTTCTTTAGACCCATTATTTAGGCCTCGTTTTCGGATATAATTTTTATAAAATAATTCTATAAGTGATTGATCAAAATCGTCAGGATACTTGAGACTAACCGGCTCTCTTTCATAGTCGACCTGGCCACGGGCGATTCTAATTTCTCGTTTCTCAGTCTCCGATAATTTTCTTTTGTTTTTACCTTCTCGAATAAATGCTTCTCCCTTACTTGTTTCTACAAGCTTATCTTTTCGTGGATGGATATACATTAAGAGAACAAAATCGCGATTTCCACGACTATTTGTAACCTCGAATCTTCGATGGTCGAACTGAACATCAGGGCAAATGTCAAATCGACCCTCTAATTCGCTGGCCTTTTCCAACCCAACTTCTTCAAAGCCAGTTATTTCACCATTATCTTCAATACCGATAATAAGGCAGCCACCATATTGGATTGCGTTTGCAAAAGCGCAGGCCTCAAGAGCAAGGTCTTTTTTCTGAACTCGGGCTGATTTCCGTTCGACCCTAAAGTCCTCTGGAAAGGCGAGAAGCGAAGACTCCGACAAATTGTTGAATATTTCTTCGACCGACCAAATATCAGGCTCGGTCACAAGCGGTGGCGTGCTCTCCAAAACATCAAGGAAATTAAGCTGATCGTCGTTCATCATAAAGCGCTCTGTATAACTCTGCACAGGATGCAGAGTTATACAGAGTTGCGATGCTT
>PFFX01000008.1:19667-31595 GCA_002783385.1 Rhodobacterales bacterium CG15_BIG_FIL_POST_REV_8_21_14_020_59_13
CGCTGCCCCGCCGGCCTTCATTCCAGAATTCAGCGCGATCCGCCTACAGCACGTCCAGCATCGACGCGACCAGCGGGTGGCGGACAATGTCTTCCGCGGCCAGGCGCTGGACCGAGATGTCCGGCACCGCTTCGAGCTTGTCGGCAATGCCCGCCAGGCCGGAAAGTTCCGGTAAAAGGTCGGTCTGGGCCGGATCGCCCGTGACCACCATGGTCGAGTGCCAGCCCAGCCTTGTGAGCAGCATTTTCAGTTGGCCATAGGTGCAGTTCTGCGCCTCGTCCACCACGACAAAGGCATTGTTGAGGGTCCGCCCGCGCATGTATCCGATGGGCGCAATCTCGATCAGCCCTTCCAGCATCAGGGCTTTCAGCCGCTTCGGGCTGAGCCGGTCGGCCAGCGCGTCATAGAGCGGCCGCAGATAGGGGGCGAGTTTTTCCTCCATGGCCCCGGGCAGGAAGCCGATACTCTCGCCCGCTTCCACCGCCGGGCGGGACAGGACGATGCGCCCGACATCGCCTTTTTCCAGTTGCTCGACCGCCTTGGCGACGGCGAGATAGGTCTTGCCGGTGCCGGCCGGCCCGAGCGCCAGGACCAGATTGTGTTCATCAATCGCTTTCATCAGTCTGGCCTGACCTTCCGAGCGCGGTTTGACATTTTTGACATAGCGTTGATCGCGCATCGGTTCCTTCTCGTCCGGCGACCAGCTGGCCCCCGGAAACAGCGCACGCACTTTGGTCTGCTCGTCCTGATAGTGGCCGGAATTGAACTCACCCGAGGATTGGCGGCGCTTTGCGGAACGTTTGGTCATGGACAGACTCTCCTGAGACTAGAAAGCCCCGTCACCGGATGGCGACGGGGTGGCCGGAAACAAAAAACCCTCACCGGAGGGCGAGGGCTGCAGGCGGACAGATACATATGCGCGGCAGGAGGGGGCGGAATCAGACCGTTGGCGGTGGTGGATCCGGTCTTCGGGCCGGTGGGTGCGTCGGTTTCGCACGTTGGCCATTCGCCTCCTCTTCGAAGCGCCTGCGACTCGATGGAAGTATCGAATCGCGGGAACAGTATCAGTCTAGTATGGTGAACAAAGATTAAGCGCCCCCGTTATATAAACTTCATGTCGAACGTGTCCGGAGAGCCACATGCCGATCTACAGACTGGATGACCACACCCCGCAAATACCTGCCAGCGGCCATTACTGGATCGGTCCCGGCGCCCATGTGATCGGCCGGGTGACGCTGAAGGAAAATGCCAGCATCTGGTATAATGCGGTGGTGCGCGGTGATGTCGACGACATCACCATCGGCGAGGACACCAACATCCAGGACAATTCGGTGCTGCACACCGACCATGGCTATCCCATGGTCATCGGCAGGGGCGTCACCGTCGGCCACCGCGTCATGCTGCATGGCTGCACGATCGGCGATTATTCGCTGATCGGCATTGGCGCGACCCTGCTGAACGGCGTGAAGATCGGCACCAATTGCATCATCGGCGCCCATACCCTGCTGCCCGAAGGCAAGGAGATTCCGGACAACTCTCTGGTCGTCGGATCACCGGGCAAGGTGATCCGCACGCTGGGCGAGGACATGCGGGAGATACTGAGGGCGTCCGCCGATCACTATGTGGAGAACTGGAAGCGTCACAAAGCGGGACTGACCGAAATTCCGGGCTGAATCGAGACATGTGCTGGCGGGGCAGGGCGCGGCCATCACCGGCAGCATGCGGGCAGCAGGCCAGAAATGTCCCGGAATGCATACACAGCACATGGCCAGCATACGGACAGCACGATACAGCCCGCTGTGACCGGTATTATCCACGCGCAAATGAGGGGATTAGCCGGCCTCGTTACCGCCCCACAATCCACGCACTTTGGCGTCGGCCTCGGTGGCGAAATTGAACCAGGCCGAGCGGTCGCGGCTGGCATCGACCACGAACAGCCGGTCTTCACGGTCCAGAAGGTGGGAAAGATCATTGCGCAATGCCGAAGCCGTCGTACGCGCACGGACAAGCCATACGCCCGGCACAATATCGACCGTTTCGCCGTAGCGCTTCAGTACAGACGCAACCGCTTCGCCAACACCGGATCTGACCTCGGTGATCACCAGCAGATTGGCGGGATCACCAGTCTCGGCAGCGGCCTGGGAAACCTTGCGGCTGTCTTCAATCCAGCTTGCCAGGATTTCCACATCGGCAGCCGGTTTCCAGGCGCCGTCGCGCTCCACGCTCACCAGCGTATAGTCGGCCACACGCCCTTCGGAGACATAGCCTCGCATTTGCGGAGAAGTGTAGGGGCCATAAACCCGTCCATCCACTTTCACAAACCACGTTCTCACCTGTCCGGCATCAACACTCATATTACGCGCCAATCTGATACGAATTCCTATTCTGCTCCTTCCTCGGGGCAAGAATGAGGCCAGCTGGAATATCAGGCAGCGTGCGCGGTTTCACTTGAAGGCGGCATGAATGAGACGGCAAAGCCGCCCTCCCAGATGCGGGCGACCGTCCCGCGCATTTCTCCCACACGGACCTCTTCGCCTGTCCGCGGCCGCTCGATACAGGCAAAGGCGGCCCCTGTGATTGATACATCCACGACATCTGCGTCGATTTTAACGCCATCGCTGAAATGCAGAACAGCCCGGCCCTTACCCTGTTTGCGGGGGGCGGCGCGGTCTTCCTCCAGGCCCAGACGCTCCATGTTGAAGCGCCAGGTTATGGCGTCGGCCAGACGGTCGCGCTTGCGCACATGTGCCGTAAATTGCAAGGAAAACCAGTTCGAGCCCTTACGCAGGACCTTGCCTTCCAGACGCCCCAGACCATCGATCAGCAGGACAATCATATCGCCCGGCATGGGCGGGGACTTGGCCACCACCTTGGCTCCGCCGGGCGAGACATCGACCAGGCGGCATTTCTGCTCGCCGGCATGTGGGTCCAGAAAGCGGCCATAGAGCTGCAGGGGCAGGCGCCGGTGGCGGCGCTTGTCTTCGGCACCGCGCGCCGCGACCCTGATCTTGCGTTTGTCCAGACGTGTAAATGTATCCGCCATGATCTTTTGCCTTTTGCGGGCCAAGTCTGACGGCAACCGGTTAAAACACCTTTGCCGGATTAATGATCATTTGCAGCATCCGGAAATTCCGGCGGGGGCGAAAGTTTCGGGCTCCATCTCTCTTCCTGAGCAGCTTGACAATGCACCTCTTGAGGTACATACGTTTTGGGCGAGGGGCAGGTTCGTTGGCAGACGCAGACAAGAATATCGAAGTCGTTTTCTACCGGACAGTTTCTGGAAACGAGCCGGTCCGTGATTGGCTGAAAAGCGATGTCAGTGAGGCAGATCGAAAGAGAATTGGAACCGATATCAAGGCCGCAGAATACGGCTGGCCTATCGGAATGCCGGTGTGTCGGCCCATGGGCGACGGATTGCATGAAATTCGGTCCAGCTTGCCGGGAAAACGTATAGCACGGGTCTTGTTTTGCGTAGAAGGAGGGCGGATGGTCCTTTTGCACGGCTTTATCAAGAAGACCCCGAAAACGCCGAAAGCAGAGCTCGACCTTGCCAAAAATCGAAAGAAGGAGATATCGGGATGACCAAGGCAAAATTGAATTCCGGGATCGGGTCGGGCTTTGACGATTTCCTGAGAGAAGAGGGCATCTACGAGGATGTGCAGGAGGCAGCTCTTTTACGCGTGTTTGCCTGGAAGATCCGCGAAGCCATGAAGGCCCAAGCCATCACAAAAGTGGAAATGGCAAGACGAATGAATACAAGCCGCAGCCAGCTGGACCGGCTACTTGATCCAAAGAACGATCATATCGAATTGGCGACCCTGGCCAAGGCAGCAAATGCTGTCGGTCACAAGCTGAGCCTGGAGCTGGTCGATTAAGCCGGCGTTTTCCGAGGCGTTATTTGGAGGCCATATCTGTTACTGGTCATTTGCAGCATCCGGAAATTCCGGCGGGGGAGTGACCGGCAGTGTCCACAGCTTCGAAACTGGGGGTAGAATGCGCGTCAGCACATGGCGGATGATCGGGCGATGATGGAAGCGGTCAGGGCTTTGCAGCGGCTGGTAGAGGCCAAGGATCCTATCCACGCTTCCGGCCTTCGAGGCGAGGGGGGTAAACACCATCTCGATATCGAGCCTGTCCCCGTTTATCGTTTCCGCCGTGGCATATCCCCGCCCGGGCGCAGCATTTGCCAGGACAGATTCTAGCAACAATTTCATATACTCACGGTCATATCCGCGCCAGAAAGACAGGAAATTCTGCTCGCGTAATTCACGCTGGTGCAGATCGCACAACCTGGTCCCCGCCAGCCGGAAAACATGGTGAGAGGGATCATGTCTTTGCAGCATGAAGAGATTGCCGAGCAGGTCGCGTAAATCAGCAGCCGCGATATCGGCCCGGGCTGGAACGGCGTCGGTTCTCCGGCGGGAATCCCAATAGGATACGAGGGTTCTGGCGTGGGCATGCATCATGTTCGCAGTCACTTTTTCTTCCGGTGTGCCGGGATCGGCCATTTTGGCAACGCAATTTCAATCTCTGGGCCATACGCTTGCCGGGAGAGTGAGGGCTCGCCTGCCCGGGGAACCGTAAATGGGCCCGATTTCGCTCATGAATTGAATGGGAGGAACGCCATGCCCGTCTCACCAGTAAAAATTCTTTTCGGTGCAGCGGCATTCGCCCTGACACTGGCATCGCCCTCCATCGCCTTCGGTGGCGGAGACGGATATGGCGGTGGCGGCGGTTATGGCGGCGGTCATGACGGTGGCGGCAGTTGCGGTGGCTATAGCGGCTGTGGTGGTGGCGGACATCGTGTTCGCACGCCGGATATCCGCATTTATGGCCCGCGCATCAATGTCGGGGTCAACGTCAACACCAATGTCAATGTCTCGACCGTCGTCAACGCCAATGCAGACGCTAATGCCAACGCAGGTGCCAGCGGCAATGCAGGTTCAGGTGCAGGCGCAGGAGCCGGAGCAGGCGGAAGCACGATTATTTCACTCGGCGGTGGTGGTGCTGCAATCGGTGCACCGCCTCCGGCCACGGCAATTAATGGCCTGAATGTCTCTGGCTTGACGCAGATTGAGGTCATAGAAGAAGAACGTACCCGTATTCTCGAGGAATGGCGCGTGATCCGGGCCGTATGTATGGATGACCGCGGCACACCCCACCCTGCCTCACGGCCGGATTCCGAAGAGCGGGTGGAAGAGACGTTTTCCGGCGAACTGTTCCGCTGCATGTCCGGCACTTACATGCAGGTGACGATAGGCTGGCGAGTTGATGGGGCAGACGTTTTCGATGATGCTTTCACACTGGTTTGCAGTCAGGGCGAAGCCTTGCGCCATGAAACCGGAGGCCGCATCTATTGCGCAACGCAGGAGCCGCGCCGAAATTGTAATGAGCGCTCATTGCTCCGCCTCTACGGGCCGGGTGTGAAACTGGTCTATGTGCGCCGCGAGGAACGCTATACGGAAATGGTCGAGCATCGTCGCGAGATCGTGAATACCGCCAATATGACGCTGATGCTGGACGGCGGTGTCGGCGGTTATCGTTAGAGAGAAATGTAATCTGAAATCAAAAAACCCGGTTAACTGATTTTTTTAATCCTGCGGGTCTTGCGTAACGAAAGTCGCGGAATTGCCGATCGCGGTTGCAGAGCCGGTTGTGCCCCAGCCTGAAATATACTGGCTCTGGAACGTGGCATTCACACTTCCCGAATTGGTCTGGTTGATCTGCCCTCGAGAAATGGTGTCGGGACAGGCCTGACAGCCCCAGCTGGTTGCGGCATTGCCGTAAGCGGCTGCAGATCCCAACACTTCACCACCGAAGCCGCCATCAAAGCGGGTTGTGGCACGCACCCCGCCGGAATTGGCTTGGTCCAGCCCCAAGAAGGTATCCGTGCCCAGATTTGTCAGGATCGCAGAATTTCCAAGGCTTTCGGAAGAGGCTAGAATGCTGTCCTCATCAAAATTTCCGATATTGATATTGGCTTCAGCTTCGGTATCGCCACTATTGTCCTGCGTCCCGCGAGCATCGCCATAAGCCCATTCGGTTGCGACATCGAGGCCATTGCCCTGCGCTTGCGCGGCAACCGTAGTAAACACACCGCCACCACCGGCATTGACCCGCGCCGAGGCGCGGACCGCGCCGCGATTGGACTGGACTGTGTTCAGAATGACAGACGATTCATCGCCTTGTGATCGAATGGCATTGCCGGAAGCCGTGGCAGCTGTGGTCGAAAACTCACCCAGCCCGGCTAAGCGGGCTTCAACGATGGCGCGGGATTCAACAGCCGCGCCGGAATCTTGCTGGATGCTGCCTTGAATGCCGCCGTATGCGCCAATGGTTTCAACCGAATTTGCGGCAGCAGTGGCAGCTGTTATGTTGCTGACAGCATAAGAGTCGAGACGCAGCGTCGCAGCGGAAAACACGTTGGAGCCATCATTTGCTGATTGCGTGACAGCGATATCGCTATCGCCATCAACGTCCACAATGGCCGAATTACCATAGGCGCCGGATGCCGTGATCGCCGTGCCATCAATCGCAACGGCATTGGTTTCAGCAGTGGAGGTCACAAAGCCGCCAAACTGCTGGGAGCTGGAGACGTCATGGCCGGTGGGCATCTGCACATCGAGCGCATTGCCCATAGCCACGGCATTCAGCGTTACATTGCCTGTGTGGCCCACAACAACCTGGCCATTGGCATTAACCTGAGCGTCCAGATTCAGCTGTCCGTTGAGGATTTCAGTCGTATCGTCCGCGTAACCCGTTGCGAACAGCAGGGTCGCGGCGCTCGTGCCCGCGGTCAACACTTTGGCGAATCTGGACATTGGATGCTCCTGTTTGGGAGGCGTAAGTCGTATGCGGGTTGATGCCGCCTGCAGCATTGGTAAGACCGAGCGGATCATCGAAGGCGCAAACACTACGCGCTTCGATGCCATACAAGGTCGACGAAAATTCCAGTACGGCGCGCTCTACAAGAGAACGAACAGCGAGCTGAATGGGCTCGAGTGAACGGCCACCTGTCGATATATCGACGACGGCGTCGCCCCAGAAGGAAAAGACTCCGGCGCTGACTTCGCGGCCAATAATCTGTTTCTGATAGGAAATGACGTCTACGACCTCGAGTGTTTCCGAATTCACCAGCCGGAGGTCGAGGGCGACATTCATCACATACATGCGGCCATTGAATACACCGGTGGGGTCGGAATCAATGCGGTCACCACCCAGAATATCAATGCCCTGGGACCGGATATTGAAGTTCAGTTCGGTAATGCCGCCCACAAGATGATAATCGGATCCAGGAATGCTGCCCGCATAGATTTGCCGAAAACCGTCTTCCTCACCAGAATCTCCAATAAGCCGGTTGTTGGCATATCTCAATTCCAGTTCGGCGACTGATGTATCAAAACGCTCGACGAGATTTATTCCCGCCTTGGCAAAGGCCGACATCGCCATCAGAGAGGCGCCTTGGGTAATCGCTGGCCCACCACCTTCCGGATTGCCAGCAGCTGTGTAGTCCGCGATGCGGCCAACTGCGATACGCGGTGAGGGGCGTCCAGCTGCCCTGGCCGAATTGGAAAGACAGACCAACGCTTCGGAATAAGGCGTCGGATTGGGCGTCACGGGTGCATTGCCAATTGGATTGGCGTAGCGGCCGTCAAACCCGGAATTGGGTGTGACTGCGCAGCCCGCCAGAAGCAGGGCACCTGTTACGATGGAGAGGAACTGCCTAATTGCCATTCCCGTCATCCCCGCCGCCGGAATTCGCGGTGGCGTTCACGTCGCCATTATTCGTCTGCGTCGAATTAACGATGACAGTGTTGTAGTTACCGTTAACGATAACATTCAGCTGATTGCCGACGGCTAGCGCACTCGAATTCGTGCCTGTTGCGCTCATGCCTGTGCTGCCAATGCCTTGGTTGGACCGGGCCGGTGCATTACCAACACCGCCAATACCGGACATCTGCGCTTGAACACCAACGCCGGTTTGAAGCACTCCATTCAGCACAACGCGATTACCATTCGCATCACGCGTTCCGGCGCGGTAGGGCTGGTTGTTCTGAGTGTTGTCGGTTCCCCATGGACGTTGAAAATCCCCGGCTGTTTGCGACAGAGCGGGGCTGCTGACGGCCACTAATCCGGCACATACGGTGAGGAGCGAGAGGTGGCGCATGACGTATCCTTTCCTGCGCAGCGAGACGTCCGCGTCGCACTTGATATAGCGCAGGCAAGGGGCCAGTTTCCGGAAGGTGCAGCGCCCGAGCCTGACGACTCTCGGTTAAATTAGAGGCCACGGGCAAACAAGAGATTAAGGATAATGTGAAATGCATCCGGCGCGGTCACCGATTTTCAATGATATTCCGACGGCACCGCTGGCGATGGCAGGCAGTTTTGTCGTCGTCTTCGCCTTGGGCGCTTTGCTGCCGCAGCTCCAGTATCTGTTCCTGACCATCGGCGCCGTGATACCCGGTGCAGGTTTCCAACATCCCAGCCCGCTTGGTCCATGGTCGCCCTATATCTTCCATGTTTTTCTGCATGGCGGGCTGATGCACCTCGTCTTCAACACCTTTGCCATGCTCACTTTTGGGTCGGCGAGCATGCGGCCTTTCGGAAAGAATGTGCGTGGTGCTGCGGGGTTCCTCTTGTTTTTCTTCGTGTGTTCGATAGCCGGGGCCACCTTGCAGGTTCTGGTCGCGCCAAATTCAATGATCCCCATGATCGGAGCATCGACGGGTCTTTCAGGCTGTATCGCAGCGGCCGGTTGGGCTGAGGGCGGATATAAAGGCATGTTGCGATTTGCTTTGCCTTGGGGCGGGTTCAACATCGTGTTGGCGCTTTTGGGGCCACTTTTCCCCTTGCCGATCTCGTGGGCCGGCCATATCGGCGGATTGATTGCCGGCGCGGCACTCTTCCCTGTCTTCCTCGCCTTTTTCGGTCAGCGCCGCAGAATTTAGAAAAGTGGCACAATCCGGCGCTCGCCATTGATCTCCAGACCGCGAATGATGGCGCGCCCATCTGATCCGACGGATACAATCAGGCGCATGCTGTCGATGTTTTCACGACGGCGAAGCTCAATCGCCTGGGCCATCTCCTCATCTGCATAATAGCGTTCCAGATTATAATCCGCGCGGATCACCGTTTCGGTTGCATACTGCACCTTGCCATGAATGAAGACGCCAGTTTCCGGGCGTTCGCGATGAATGGAGACAGCGTGCCAGACACCGTCCCCGCTTTCTTCAACCACGGCATAGAGGTCATCGCCCCGGCCGAAAGTGTCGGTTCCACCCAGAGAATCCGGTGTCAGCAGATGCAGCGGCGTTGAAACGATTACATAATACCCTGCGAGCAGATCCCGGGGATCGACCGGCTCAAGATCAAGGATGACCTCGGTACCGGAAGCGCGCCGTGTGGCATGGTCAACAACCATTCCGATCAGGAAGGCGGTCATGGCCGCCACGATAAGAAACAGGCGAAGCGTGCGGTTCATGGGGCGGCCTCCTCATTCGTGGACATCCGTTTCTGGTAACGGATCACCCCCATCGACAACCCAAAGAGCAAAAGCCCGCCAATCAGGAAGAAGAGAGAGGTGTCGAGAAGACCGCCGAAGGTTTCGCTGTATATATAGAGTGTTTCAGCAACGAAGAGCGCAATACCGAGCCCGCCGGTAAAACGCAGGCCTTCACGCGCGCCGTAGAGGATCAGGCTGATGGCAACGCCCATAATCGCGACGCCCAAGCCAATGCGCAAGATGAGGACGGCCTCTCCGCCGAGCAGGGCAGCAAAAGAGGGCAAAAAAAGTGCAAATGCAGCAGCCGGAATGGCGGGCAGGGCGAGGGTTCGCGATGATGGGCTCTGTATGACACGCCAGAGAAGTGCCAGGACAAAAATGAGGGCGAAAGCGCCTGCCAGCGACCAATAGGCCGGATTTCCGGTGCCTGCGATTTCAACCCATCGGTTGCCCGTCTCGATTTCCACCCCCCGGCTCGACCAGGTTTCGTATCGATCAAGCGGAAATTGAACACAAAAGCCGGACAGCAAGACAAGGCTGGCCCCCCAGTTTGATAAAGCGCCCAGGCCGAATCCGCCGCGATCCCGCAAGGCAGCGAACCCCATCGCCATCGCCGCACTTGCCAGAATAAAGGCTGAAGCGGTTTGCAGCTCGCTCAACCGGTCATCACGGGCGTATTCCCAGAGCAGAAAGCCGATCCATAAATAAAAACCGATCGCGAGCAGGTTGATGGCGGCCAGCGAACGCATGCGCGATGCGGCAATAACTGTGACCAGCCAGAGTGGTAGATACCCCCAGAGGACGCCTGGCGCGTAGGGGTTGAAGCTTTCCGCCCAGACCCAGGCCGAGCCAAGTATGGCCGTCAAAATCAGCACCGGGCGGGACGGTGTAAGGAGGGCGGTCAGCAAGGCGCCGCCTGCCCAGATGGCCAAAACTGTATAGCGCCACGAACTCATATTGAAGATCTGGGCGGCGAGCACAATGCTTACGCCAAACAGCGCCGCCCCGAGAAGGGTCAACGCATGCCCGATCGCCGGATGATGTGTCGCAAAAGCGCGGGCTGAACCAAGATAGCTGCCCCAGAGCGCGGCAAAGATCAGCACAAGGCGAAGCAAATTACCCAGCTCTGCCCAATTGGCCGCCACAAAGCTGAGCGCAGCGAGCGCGAGCAAGACAGAGCCCAGAATAGCAAGTGCGCCAGACGCGGACCATCCATTGGAATGGCCCGATACATCATCGAGAATCGCCGCCCGGTCTTCAGGTGCGACAAGGCCGCGCTCAATCCACCGATCAAGATCGTCAGCCAGCCGCTTCAGATATCGTGATTTTCCCATTTCCAGAGATCTCCATTAGAATCAGACTGTAGGAAAACCCAATTCGCACGGCTACGAAAAACGGATTCACATACAGTCGCCGAACCAGATGGCGAATAAAAAACGGCTGCCAATGCCTTGTGTGGTTGGGAGAATCCCCTACCGCAGAAAAATCCTGAAACCCTGTTGCGCGAAAGAGCAAAATACATATAATCGCGCCTCCTCCGCTGATCCGGAGACTTGCCCAACGGCGCTGATGCACATCGTGCGCCGACAGACTTTTTTTGTGTCCGTCGGTTCATTTGTTTCTGTCGCTGCAAGTCTCTGGGGAACGCGGTTGACGTCATACAGCCGGGGGCATAGATAGCGCCTCCTCGCGGCAGACGGGACTTGATAAACGGCCTTTTTAAAAGCCGCGCCGACAGGCACTTAAGGTGTTGATCGGAGTGGAAAAATAAAGTGCTGCAAGTTTCTGAACAACGCGGTTGACACTTGGGGGCGAGGCGAATAGACACCGCGCTCCTCGCCGGAACGGACCGCAATAAACGGTTTTGAACGGCGGACCGGATAGATAAGCGGAAGCAGATCTATCTGATTGTTTGACATCGTGAATATTGGAAAGAGAGACGCAGGCGGCGGTGTCTAGCGGATGACTCAGGTCATCAACTGATACCGACTCGCGAAAGCGTTTTTCTTAGATAAGACATTGCCAATAGATGCCGGCTTGCCGGTGTCGAATTGGTTCCTGTCTTTCTTTGATACTAAAATGCCAAGCGCAGTCGGAATCCAACTCAACCTGAGAGTTTGATTCTGGCTCAGAACGAACGCTGGCGGCAGGCTTAACACATGCAAGTCGAACGCACTCTTCGGAGTGAGTGGCAGACGGGTGAGTAACGCGTGGGAATGTGCCTATCGGTACGGAATAGCTCCGGGAAACTGGAATTAATGCCGTATACGCCCCTTGGGGGAAAGATTTATCGCCGATAGATCAGCCCGCGTTAGATTAGCTAGTTGGTAGGGTAAAAGCCTACCAAGGCTACGATCTATAGCTGGTCTGAGAGGATGATCAGCCACACTGGGACTGAGACACGGCCCAGACTCCTACGGGAGGCA
>PFFX01000066.1 GCA_002783385.1 Rhodobacterales bacterium CG15_BIG_FIL_POST_REV_8_21_14_020_59_13
AAGGAGGCCCTCCGGTCAAGCCGGAGGGTGACGAGCTGAAAAACCACCTCATGGTGAGGCGCCCGCCTGAAGGCGGGCCTCGAACCACGCAGTGCGGTCAAAACCCGAACCGCTTCACCGCCGCCTTGGCGATCGGCTCGCCCCATTCCTGCACGAAATGCCCGCCATCGGCGATTTCCATTGGTTCCGGGCAATTCTTGATCAGCTTCTGCAGGGCGCGCATGGCCGGTGGTCCCAGCACCGGATCCTGCATGCCGATGGCCATGAAAGTTTCGCCCGCCCAGTCTTTGTTCCAGAATTGTGCCGCTTTCAGATTGGTATCCACACCCTCCATCTCCGGCGAGATCTGCACCAGCATCGGGAATCGGCGCACACCGCCCATATAGGACGGATCAGGGAAGGGGGCCTGATAGGCGGCGACTTCTTCATCATCCAGGATCGGCGTGGCCCGTTTCATCAGATCGCCGACATTGAATTCAGGATTGGTCGCCACATAATCGCGCCACGCTCTGAATCCAGGCCCCGGATCACGGCCAATCCCCAGCCCGGTATTCATGACCAGCAGGCGGGTGAACCGGTCCGGATAATCCATCGGTACTGACAGGCCGAGAAGCCCGCCCCAGTCCTGACAGACCAGGCAGACATCTTTCATATCCATGAATTCGATGAAGGCTTTCAGGGAATTGCGGTGAAAGTGGAAGGTGTAGTCCTCATCTTTCACCGGCTTGTCGGAACGGCCAAAGCCGAAAAAGTCCGGCGCCACGACGCGGCAGCCGGCTTCAAGGAAAACCGGTGCCATCTTGCGGTAGAGATAGGCCCAGCTCGGCTCGCCATGCAGGCACAGGAAGACCGGCCCATTTTTAGGGCCCTCATCAACATAGTGCATGCGCAGGCCCTCATAGCCCGGAAGGCTGTCAACATAATGCGGCGCATACGGCCAGTCCTTCAGGTTTGCAAACCGGTCTTCAGGCGTGCGCAAGGCATTGATCGTCATGCAGGTCTCCCTCGTTTGTGACGGCCAGCATGGACCGGCATCAAACGTCTGCAAACCCGCCTTGCGTTTGAAGCATTGATTTTTTGCAGGCCAGACGTCAAACCCAAGCCAGAAAGTGCAAGGAGTTATCCCGAATGGCCGACCAATTTGACCTCATCGTGATTGGCAGCGGACCGGGCGGATATGTCACCGCCATCCGCGCCGCCCAACTCGGCATGAAGACGGCCATTGTCGAACGTGATCAACTGGGCGGGATCTGCCTCAACTGGGGCTGCATCCCGACCAAGGCACTGCTGCGCACCTCCGAAATCTATCATCTGATGCACCGCGCGGACGAATTCGGTCTGTCGGCCAGGGATATCTCCTTTGACATCAGGAAGGTGGTCGAACGCTCGCGAAAGGTTGCGGGACGCCTCTCCGGCGGTGTCGGCATGTTGATGAAAAAGAACAAGATCACGGTGATCGAGGGCACAGCGCGCCTGGAAAAGGGCGGTTCGGCCCCGAAAGTCATCGTCACCGGCAAGGACAAGAAAGACATCGCCTATGAGGCCAAAAACGTTATTCTGGCCACCGGTGCCCGTGCCCGCACAATGCCGCAAGCCGGCCTCGAGCCGGACGGCAAGCAGATCTGGACCTATCGCGAAGCCATGGTGCCGGAAGAAATGCCGAAATCACTCCTGGTGATCGGGTCGGGCGCGATCGGCATCGAGTTTGCCAGCTTCTACAAGACCATGGGCGCAGAGGTGACCGTGGTTGAAATGATGGACCGTATCCTGCCGATAGAAGACGAGGAAATCTCTGTCTTTGCCGCCAAGCAGTTCAAGAAGCAGGGGATGAAGCTCATCACTGGCGCGCAGGTCGAAAAACTTGATAAAGGCACAAAATCGGTGAAGGCGTCGATCAAGACCAGGGACGGCAAGAGCCAGACCATCGAGATCGAGAAAGTCATCCTCGCCATCGGGATTACCGGCAATGTCGAAAATCTCGGCCTCGAAGATCTCGGCGTGAAGGTCGAGCGCGGCCATATCGTCATCGACGGTTTTGGTGCGACCAATGTCAAAGGCCTCTATGCCATCGGTGATGTCGCCGGCCCGCCCTGGCTGGCACACAAGGCCAGCCATGAAGGCATTATCTGCGTCGAGAAGATCGCCGGCAAGAAACCGCATCCGATGGACACGTCCAACATACCCGGCTGCACCTATTGCCATCCGCAAATTGCCTCCGTCGGTCTGACCGAGGCCAAAGCGAAAGAGGCGGGACACGAGGTGAAGGTCGGCCGCTTTCCGTTTGTCGGTAATGGCAAGGCGATTGCCCTGGGCGAGGATCAGGGGCTGATCAAGACCGTGTTCGACGCCAAGACCGGTGAATTGCTGGGTGCGCACATGGTTGGCACCGAAGTCACCGAACTCATACAGGGCTTCATGATCGGCAAGGTGCTCGAGACTACGGAAAAGGAATTGATGCACGCCATCTTCCCGCACCCGACACTCTCGGAGATGATGCATGAAAGCGTGCTGCATGCCTATGACCGGGTTCTGCACATCTAGTGCATCCGGACGCGGCCTGACCTGCATCTCTCCAGCATAGGCCCGATGGCCGGCAGCACACAGGGAGACATGTCATGAAAGCCATTCTGTTGATCACAGCGGCGGCCACTGCGCTTGCCGGATGCAGCTACTCAGCCCGCGGTCCGGCGGAAAACCGGTCGGTCGAACGCGCCGGTCTGGTCGCCTCGGGGGATGTCGATGCGACAGGCAGCGCCGAATATTCCGGCCTGTTTGTCGACGCAGGCGGCAATATCAGCCGCGATTTGTCTCTCGCCGGTGCCAATGTCGTCTCAGATGCCCGCGTGGGCGGCAATCTGAACATTGAAGGCGCCCGGATACGGTTTACGGGCAGCGTCGAAGGAGATACCGAAATCGCTGGCGCAGCTATCTATCTTGATGGCCTGTTTGGCGGCCGGATGGAGGTCATTGGCGCGCGCGCCATAATTGATGGCAACATCCTGGGCGAGCTTGACGCCACAGGTACACGTTTCAATCTTCGGGGAAACTTTGCATCACCTGTCCATATCCGTGGCAGCGGTGACAATGGCCGCAATGGCCGCGTCATGGTCAGCGGCACACTGGAGCAGGGCGGTTATATCTGTGCCCGCCATGTAAATTTTCGCAGCAATGCCCGGGTAAACGGCGCGCTTCATATCATTGCCGAGGCGCGTCCGGACTGGGACGGCGCGTTCGATTACGAACCCCTGGGCCCGCGTGATTGCGAGGATATCCACCGGGCTCGTGGCTGATGTCACTTGATCTTCGACGGGAAATGAAGAATGTGGGCACCGGAAGGGGCTCTCTTGAAACCTTTAGGGAGCTTGAAATGAATAAGTCCATCTTTTTACTGTCCACCTCGGCGGTGGTTTTGCTGGCATCGCCTGTATTGGCTCAGAGCCAGAATGTCTCGATGTCCGGAATTACGGTAGAATATTCCGGCGATGTGGCTGGCAATGGCGAGTTTTCCGGAGCCACGGTTGAGGTCTACGGCACTTTTGGCGGTAATCTGGAAGTCTCCGGTGCCGCTGTAGAAATCAACGCCGAAGTCGGTGAGGATCTCGAAGCGAGCGGCGGCGCCGTCGAAGTATCCGGATCCGTCGGCGGCAATGCTGAAATCAGCGGCGGTGCTGTTGATATCAATATTCAGGTGGCGGGCCGGAGCGAAATTTCCGGCGGTGCCATCGACGTCTCTTCCGGTTCAGTGTTCACTGGCGATGCCGAGATATCCGCCGGGGCATTGGATTTTGCCGGCCATGCCCTCTCAGGGCTCCAGATCCGTTTCGGAGATATGGAGTTTTCCGGCCGCGCCGATCAGGCCGGCGATTTTGAAGGCAATAACCGCAAAGGCCTTTTCAGGCGCCGTGACCGCAGCGAAATCGAGATCAGCGGCATACTCGCGGCAGGGGGAATGATTTGCGCACACGAAGTGCGCTTCCTTGAAGGCTCTGAGGTCAACGGACCGCTGACTGTGCTGGCTGACGAAGAACCGGATTATGCAGCCGGTTTCGATGCTGCGAATATCACCTATATCCAGCGCGATAGGGAAAGCTGCCGAGACGATTAATCCTCGCCCTTGGCAAGCTTTTCAATTGCGGCATAGTTGATCTTGCCAGTGCCCAGAACGGGGATCTCGGAGACCGGGATCACCCGTTTAGGGATGGCTAGTTCGGCAATGCCGTGACTGCGGGCAAAGGCCACCATGTCGCCGCGTTCCGCATTCGGGTATTCGGTCACGATCACGATCTGTTCGCCTTTTCGCGCATCGGGCAGGGTGATGGCAGCGTGCAGGCAATCAGGCCAGAGCGAGGTGGCGATATTCTCGACCACGGCCAGCGACACCATTTCGCCGCCAATCTTGGCAAACCGCTTTTCCCGTCCACGGATCTGCACACAGCCTTCCTCGTCAAAACTGACAATGTCGCCGGTATCATGCCAGCCATCTACGGGCGGCTGGATCACGCCGGGTTGGCCGGAAAAAATATAGCCCTGCATGACATTCGGACCTTTGACGTGCAATCTCCCACCATCGGCGATGCCCTCCACAGGCTCCAGCCTCGCCTTCATCCCGGGCATCATGCGCCCCACCGTTCCGGGCTTGTTGCGCTGCGGCTGATTGACCGCGATGACCGGAGCGGCCTCGGTGGCCCCATAGCCCTCCAGCACCATCAGATCGAATTCACGCCTCACCATGGTGCGCGTTTCGTCCTTTACACGTTCAGCACCACACACCACAAAACGCAGGGAATCAAAATCACCCTTGTCGGCGACCCGCGCATACTGGTTGAGGAAGGTATCCGTTGCGAACAGCACCGTGGCTTTCGTCTTCCGCACCCGCTCCATGATCGTTTTGCCCTGAAGCGGACTGGGGTGCAGCACAGCGGGAATGCCGGCGAAAAGCGGTAAGAGCAGCCCGCCGGTGAGGCCGAAACTGTGAAACGTCGGAAGCGAGTTGAAGATGACATCGGTCGGTAGAATATCGACATGGGCGCGGACCTGTTCGACATTCGCGACCAGATTCAAATGGCTGAGGGCCACACCCTTTGGGTCACCCTCTGTGCCGGAGGTGAACAGAATGACGGCAGTATCCTCCGGGCTGACCCGGTTTGCAATGAAGTCCGGGAAAACAGGACCCAGCAAGGCACGGATCTTGTCTCCAATCGAAATGTTTTCCCTTACATCCTCAAGATAGATCATTTCATGATCCTGGCTGAGATGACCCTCGAGTTCTTCGAGTCCGCCGAGCTCGATAAATTTGTGAGCTGTGACAATCTTTGTTGCCTGAGCTGCCCGGCAAGCCGCCTTGATCGCTTTTGCACCGGCCGTAAAATTCAGCATGGCGGGAATACGCCCATAGGCATTCAAGGCAAAAAACGCGATCCCGGAACCCGCTCCAGTAGGCAGGAGCACAGCAACTTTCTCACCTTTCTCCGTCAGTTTAGCGAGGGCCGATCCCAAGGCGAAGGACGCCCGGAGCATTTCATTATAGTCGAGCTGACGCCCATCCGCATCGATAATGGCAACTGTCTTGCCACCAGCCTTGTGCTTGGCCCGTATCATTGCCTGCAGAACAGTCTTGCGGGCACGTGACAGCCGGAACGGCTCGCCCTCGATCTGCGGCCAAGACGACGGATCAAAGGCGGGAGGATTGTCGCCATCCGTTGTCATATCTCCACCATTATCCGGTACAATGTCCGGTGAGGTCAGCGCATCGGTGCCGGAGTCGTTCTTGCCGGCTGCATCCAAGCCTTCAGCGGCCGGAATATCCGGGCCTGAACCTGTGGAATCAGTGAAAGAGGTATCGTCCGCGGCTTTGCGGTCGGTCATCATGATCTCCCCGTGTAACGCTTTCGTGCGCTTGTCATATCGTTGACGCTAACGTTAAGCGGTGATCCCGGTGCTGGAAAGCCCGAAATTCCGTTCACTTCCCAATTTACACAGCCTGGGAACTGCCAATATTTATCGAAAAACGAAAAATCGCTTTCATATCGAAATTCGATATGATAAAGAGGAATCACCGCTGGGGAGCGATCAGGACGAATATTATAATCGTCCATCGAGTCTGGAGATTTCTGGCATGAAAAGTTTTCTTGCCGTGAGTGTGTCTGCAAGCGCTCTCATAATGGCGGGCTGCGGCAATAACGCCTCGGCATCCATCTATATGAAATCGCAAATCCAAAACCGGCGCGATGGACGGGGCTGTGACGGCCTTCTGGAATTCTATGACCACTAGTTTCTCTTTGCACTCAATCGTTACGCTAGGGGGCGAACGGAGGTAATGATGTTTCTACGATCACTTCTGCTCGCGGCCGGCATGGCCGCCACACTCGCCTCGGGGGCATCGGCCCAGCATTTTGGCGGCCATGTCGAACTTCGCAATATTGATCGCGAAGGCGATTTGAAAGTCATTGCCGGATCGGCGGAGATTTCCGGCCGCATTGGCGAAGATCTCGCCGTGTTTGGCGGCAGCATCGAAATTGATGCGCAAGTCGAAGGCGATATCCGCGTAGCAGGTGGTAATGTCACGATCACCGGCAATGTTGCCGGGGATGCCGAAATTGCCGGTGGCTCGGTCGAACTCACACTCGATATCGGTGGCAGTGCCGAATTTGCGGGCGGGTATGTTGAATATACCGGCACAGTCGGCGGGACATTGGAGTCTGCTGCAGGGGTGTTGGTGATCACGGAAGATGCCGTGATTGCCAGCCCGGCAGACATGGCGGGTCAATCGATAACATTGCGGGGCCATTTTCTGGACAATGTCGAAGCCCTGGCACAGGAAGTCGTCATTTCGGGCCACATTGATGGTGATGTGGAAATCGTAGCGGAACGGCTCACCATCGAGACCGGTGCGGTTATCTCGGGCCGTCTTGAATATGCAGGCCCTTCTGAACCCGACATATCGGCCGATGCCACGCTGGCCAACGGTGTCGAGTACACTTATCGCGATATCCAGCTTGATTGGGACGGCGACCAGTTCCGAAACCGTAATTTCGATTTTGACATAGTACCGCCGGCCGAGTTTTTCGCCATATCGGGCATAGGATTCTCGATCCTTCTGGGCCTTCTGGCGCTTGTGATGATGCCCAAAGGTGTGGCCCGTCTGTCAGGTAAATTCCGGAAAAATTCACTCCTCGCCCCACTGAT
>PFFX01000098.1 GCA_002783385.1 Rhodobacterales bacterium CG15_BIG_FIL_POST_REV_8_21_14_020_59_13
ACAAGAACAAAGCCGTAAAAGACCGGCCATTGCAAGAGCGGCGGCGCATAACCGGTTGCAGCCTGGAGCCCGATTACAGCGGCGGTTACCGGCACGGCCACCATGAAGGCAATCGCCGTATAGGCCGCCAGCGGCGACAAGCCGGGTGCGAAACGCCCCATCAGCCACGCTGCGGCATTTCCGGAAGCGCCGCCGATAATCATCAGCGACACCCAGTAGAACCACACCCAGGGCCAGCCCAGCCCGCCGGTATTATAGGGGGCAAGAATGGCCAGGAATGTGCCAAGTCCGGCAAGGAACAGGTAATTCGTGCCGTGGTCCTTCAGCCATTTGTTCAGGCTTTGCACTGAAACTGCCCTCCATTCGCGTTGCGTGAATGGAAACCTAGCGCCATTCGCGCCGGGAAACAGCCCGTTTGCGAAGTCCGGATTCTACCCCCTGCAAACAGACGGCAGGAAAAGCCATCGCTTGTTTCCAAAGGGGAGAGATCCATGAATACCATCCGTCATTTTGTGATCGGTTTCGGCCTCGTTGCCGTCATTGTCGGCGCGGCGCTTGCGCAGGCCGGGTATTTCAACGGCTTCGGGCTGGGCGAATTTGTCCGCGCCTTTGCCGGTGAATACAGCCGGGTCAGCCTTGACTTCGCGGCTTTCGCAAGTGCACCCCTGATCATCCAGATCCATGCCGGATCGGCAACCGCCGCGCTGGGGCTCGGCCTGGTCCAGCTCCTGGCTCCGAAAGGCACCATCCCGCACCGGACGCTGGGCTATGTCTGGGTGGGTCTGATGCTGACGGCGGCGGTGACCGCAATCTTTATTCGCGAGATCAATCAGGGCAATTTCAGCTTCATCCACATTTTTGTTCCGCTGACTCTGGTCGGCATTGTCGGCATCATCATGAATGCGCGGAAGAGGCGGACGGCCAGGCACCGCAACGACGCGCTTGGCCTTTTCTTTGGCGCGCTGATTGTACCGGGCCTGTTTGCCTTCATGCCCGGTCGTTTGATGTGGCAGCTGTTTTTCGGTGGGTAGGGGCCCGGCAGGTGCCGGTCCCGAAAGGAAGACCGGTGCGCTTCTACAGAAGTCTCTTCCGCGCCCGGACCCGTAAACGTCGTGTCACTTTCACAATTCCGGTGTAAGTGGAGGAAAACACTGGATGGAGAATTCGATGCGCGCCTGTCTCACCCTGCTTCCGTTTGCACTTCTGGCCACACCACTCCAGGCACAGGAGGAGGCCGCGACACCGTCAGCCGAAGCTCCACCGCGCACCGTCTTTGAAGCGTTGCGGCCCTATTATGATCAGCTCGATCTGGATCACCCGTCAGCAGGTCCCTCTGCATCGCTCGATCCGGCCCAGACCCTCACCCGCATCGCCTTTGGCTCCTGCCATGATCCGGAACGGGAGGGCATGGAAATCCTTGAGCGGGTTGCTGCCGATAACCCCGATGTCTTTATCTATGCGGGTGATAATGTTTACGGCGATGCATGGTCCTGGGATGCAGCCCTGCCGGAACTGCGCTCAGCCTATGCGGCGCTGGCCGCCTCGCCGGAATTTCAGGCTTTGCGCGCCCGCATCCCGATGCTGGCGGTCTGGGATGATCATGATTACGGGCTGAATGATTTTGGCCGGAGCTTTCCTTTCAAGGAATATGCAGAGCGTCTGTTTCTCGATTTCTGGACCATTTCCCCGGAGGATGAGCGCCGTCAGCGTGACGGCATCTACACCTCCCGGGTCTTCGGGCCAGAGGGGCAGCGCACGCAGATCATTCTTCTCGATACGCGCTATTTCCGCTCGGATCTGACGCCAACGCCGGAGCGTGGAGCTGTGGGGCGCGAGCGCTATATTCCATCTGAAGCGGGAGATCAGGACATGCTGGGCGATGCCCAATGGGCCTGGCTGGAAGACCAGCTTTTGGTGCCTGCCGATCTCCGCCTGATTGTCAGCTCGATCCAGGTCCATGCCGACGGTCATGGCTGGGAAGCCTGGCGGACATTGCCGCAGGAAAGGGCGCGCTTCTACAACCTGCTGGAACAGACCGGTGCCGAAGGCGTGATCCTGATGTCGGGCGACCGCCATTCCGCGGGCCTCTATGTTCGCGACGACGTGATCAGCTACCCCCTTTACGAGATTACTTCTTCATCGCTCAACAGGTCTTTTCAGGACGAAAACAACGAATCCGGCCCGCATCGCATCGGCGATATGTTTGCCCCCGTGAATTATGGCGTGATTGATGTGAACTGGGAGGCTCAATCCCTGAGCCTCGAAATCCGCGACGCCAACGGGCTGGCTGTAAGGGATGTGGCGATTTCCCTCTACGATCTCGCGCCGCGCTGACCTTACCGATTGTTCACAAAGACCAGGGGATAATGATATTGCGGTAACGCGGGCGTGAGCGTGAGCGTTCAGTCGTGATTGGAAGTCAGCGGCCAAACAGGTCATCTTGCATCTCGCCGGACGGGACTGATCCTGTCCGGCACGAGTTAAACCCTAAGGAGGTCATAGACCATGAACACCCAAACCAAATTTGCCACTCTCGCCGCGTCTGCTTTGGCACTGTCCCTGTCGGCCGCTGTGTCGGCAGACGATTCCGCCATGCAAGGCATGAGCGACATGGAACGTTGTTACGGCATCGCACTGGCCGGCGAAAATGATTGCGCGGCTGGCCCCGGCACATCGTGCGAAGGCACGTCCACGGTTGATTATCAGGGCAATGCCTGGAGCCTTGTTCCAGAAGGCACCTGCACGACCATCGAAACACCTTATGGCAATGGCTCGCTTGAGCCTGTTGAGCGCCCGTAAGGCCAATTCCCGGATGGCCTCCGTCCAACCTGAACTGGTTCCGGCACCCGAAATGGGTGCCGGAATCGGCCTCAAGCCTCAGCACTACCGCAGTGTGCTTGATAGTAGGGAAGAAGGGTTGTGGGCGGAAGTGCATCCTGAAAACTACATGACGGCCGGAGGCCCGCGTCTGGCGTGGCTGGAGGCGATCCGCCAGGAGCATCCCCTTTCGCTTCATGGCGTCGCACTCTCGCTAGGCGGGGCCGACCGTCCGGACCGGGCTCACCTGACACGGCTGCGCGCGCTCGCTGACCGTTATCAGCCGGCCTTGATGAGCGAACACCTCGCCTGGTGTGCTCATGACGGCACCTATTTCGGCGATCTCTTCCCCACACCCTATACTCAGGCTCAGCTTGACCGGTTTTGCGCTCATGTTGATGAAACGCAGGACGCTTTGGGCAGGAAAATACTGATCGAGAATCCGTCCATATATCTGCCGCTGAAATCGGAAATGTCCGAACAGGCCTTTCTTGCAGAGGCTGTCCGGCGCACGGGCTGCGGCCTGTTGCTGGATGTCAATAATGTTTTCGTCACCAGCTGGAATCTGGGCCAGGATCCCTACAGTTATATTGACGATGTGCCGGGCGAGGCGGTGGGTGAAATTCATCTCGCCGGTCATGAGCAGGACGAGAATCTGGGCGATCAATTGCTGATCGACACGCATGGCGCACCCGTGATCGATGATGTCTGGAAGCTCTATGACTACACGATCAGGAAAATCGGGACCAAACCGACCCTGATCGAACGGGACAGCAATCTGCCGCCCTTTGATCAATTGATGCTCGAACGCGGCCGGGCGCAGGACGTTCTGGAGGCCGCCGATGGCTGAGTTCCATGATGTTTTTGCGCGCGCAGTGAAATCCGGCGATGCCTCAACATTGGCCGCCTTCACCGAGGGCGAGCCCGCCACCAAATTCAAAGTCTATCGCAACAATGTCGTCAAAGGTGCCGCCGATACGCTCGGTGATGCCTATCCAGCGATCAAGCGTCTGGTTGGCGAACAATTCTTTCAAGGTATGGCGCGGGCTTTCTGGGCGGCTCATCCTCCTTCAGGGCGCACACTGACGCTCTACGGAGACGGCTTTGCCGATTTCATTGAAATGTTCGAGCCGGCCCGCCCGCTTGTTTATCTGGCAGACGTGGCACGGATTGAGCGCGCCTGGCTGGAAGCGCATCATTCACCGGATGCAACACCTCTGAAACTGGCCGATGTGAAAGGCCTGACACCCGATGAGCTGTCCACCATGGCGCCGGGGCTGCATCCGTCCGTACGGACGCTGGCATCGGATTGCCCGGCGTTTTCCATATGGCGCACCAATCGCGAGGACGAGACGGTCCGCAAAATCTCGCTTGATGCGGGGGGGGAAATCGCACTGGTCCATCGCCCGCATATGGAGGTCCGCTACCGCCGGTTATCACCGGCGGAGGCACTCTTCATCAGCCGCATCGGCGCGGGCCAGAATTTCGCGGCGGCTTCAAATGCGGTGGCCGACAGCTTTCCAGGCGTTGAGCCCGCTCCTTTATTCATTGCCTTGCTGAAGCAAGGCATTTTCATGGGAAAAGAAACATGAGCACGCAAAAATTCGACGGTAATCCGCCGGTTCTGGGCGCAGCAGGTGCGCTCTATCATCAGGTTTATGGCAAGGTTCAGGACCTCATCTCTCACAATCTTCTGGCGCTGTTTGCGCGCCTCGCCATTGCGGGCGTTTTTTGGCGGTCCTTCCTCAACAAGGTCGAGACCAATGGCCTGTTCGACTATGTCGAGGTGATCAATGATTTCGAAATCCAGCGGTCGCTGATAAAAATACCCGCTTTCCCGGTCACCATTGAACAATCAACGTTCAACCAGTTTGCAGAAGGCGGTCAGTTCGCCCTGCCGTTCGTGCCCGGCTCCATCGCAGCCGTGATGGCCACGATGGGTGAGGGCATTCTGCCCATTCTTCTTGTGTTTGGGCTGTTCTCGCGATTTGCCGCAACAGGGCTGATCGCCATGACATTGGTGATCCAGATTTTTGTCTTCCCGACCAATGTCCATTTCTGGGGAACTGTGGCGCTCTGGCTGATCCCCCTGCTCTATCTTGCCGGACGCGGATCAGGCGCTATCTCGCTGGATTATGTCCTGACAAGACATCTGGCTCGATAACTCTCCGGGCTTGCAGACATGACGCGCCGCTGACCGCGACCCCGGTCAGCGGCGCTCTTCATTTGGCCCTGGCGCGCAAACCGGCTAGGACGCATACCAGACACGAATTTCAAGGGGCAAGACGATGAAAGTCTTCTTGAAGACATTGCAGGCGCGGCTGCGCGATCCGCGCCAGTTTTCGGTGAAATCTCCGGACCGGCTGTGTCCGATCTGCGGCTATGAAGGCCGTTTTCTGGCGCTGGGTACACCACCGCGCTGGGATGGACGATGCCCCAATTGTTCGTCCCGGGAGCGCCATCGTCTGCTGCATATCTGCCTCGAACGCGAAGCCATCGATCTGACCGATGGCCGCTCCATCCTGCATTTTGCACCCGAGGGCTATTTCAAAAAAATGATGGGCGATAGCCCAGTCTATCACACCGCAGACCTCGTACCGGGAAAGGCCCGTCACGCCATGGATATGGCGGCGATGACGTTTGACGATAACAGCGTCGATGTCGTGATCGCCAATCATGTTCTGGAGCATGTGCCCGATGACCGGAAGGCCATGCGCGAAAGCCTCCGTGTGCTCAAACCCGGGGGTCTTGCCATTTTCACCGTGCCGCAGAACTGGGCGCGGGCGGAAACCTATGAAAATCCGGACGTCATCTCTGCAGCGGACAAGTACGCCCATTATGACGATGCCAGCCATGTCCGTTATTACGGGCGCGACTTTGCCGATCGGGTACGGGAAGCCGGCTTTCAGGTCACCGAATGGCGACTGTCACCCGAAGAAGAGCCGGAATACGGCCTCTTCAAGCAGGACATTGTCTATCTCTGCTACAAACCCTCTTAGCTGCGTTCAAACACCAGATAGACATGGACCGGGAAGACTGGGGTGATCGAGTCCAGCCCGGCAATGCCGGCCAGCGCCTCGACCGCTGCGCCCAGCCCGAATTCGCGGGCATCAATCAGTGCGGCTTCTGCGGAAACCACCAGAACGCTATCCTCGCCGTTGCGGATCACCCGCACCGGCGCATAAACTGTCCGCACCGTCCCGTGCAGGCTGATGGCCAATTGCAGCTCGGTTTCCAGATTATCGCCAATGGCGAGGCTTTCAAATGTAGCTGGATCTAGATTTGCGGTGAGCCGGATATCCGGAAAGGCGCTGATTTCAAAAAAGATGTCACGCAGGCGTTCATTACGGATGTCGACATGGCTTTCAAAACTCGCAGCATCAATGCTCAGCCGCGCTTCGCCCGCCGGTGACACTGAACCGGACAGCTGTTCAAACCGGCTGATTTCGGCCACATCACCGTTTTTCACACTGATCACAGTAATGTCCGAGGCGCTGCCATTTAACTGCCATGAGGCGCTGGTAAGCGGAGCCTCGGCGGTACAGGCCGCCACAAGCCCGGCGAAAAGTATTGCGGCCATACCCTTTAACATGTCATTGCCTTCCTGTTGCTTGGGCATTTGATGCCACTTTTGAGTCTAGGACATATATCGTGATTTTCTACCGCAATGTTGCCGTTGTCATGTTGGCTATCGGTGTCTGGCAGATCGCCAATGGTTTGTTGAACGTCGCTTTGCCGCTGACCATGGCTGATGCCGGATGGTCGGGTGTCACCATTGGTGCCATTGCCTCGGCCTATGCCACCGGCTTCATGGCGGGAGCGTTTTATGCCCCCAAGCTGATTTCACGGATCGGTCATATCCGCGCCTTTGCGGCGGCTGGAGGCTTGGCGGCAGCGGCCACTCTGATTCTGGGCCTCGACACCAATGCCTGGCTCTGGTTTGTCCTGCGTCTGGTCTTCGGGGCCAGTGCGGCCTGCCTGTTCGCGGTGGCGGAAAGCTGGATTGCCGATACCACGCCGGCCAAGAACCGCGGCGGTGTGATTTCCGCCTATCAGATTGCCGGCCGCGCCGGGATTGTCATCGGCCCCTTCCTGATCGCAGGCGGTGCGGAAGGCATTGGCGCAGCCTTGCTGACCGCTGGAGCGTTTCTGGCTCTTGCGATATCACCGATTGCTGCCACAAGCCGTGCCCAGCCGGTTTTGCCGGAACATCCGCAGGGCTCCCCGCTGGAGGTCCTGAAAGTCGCACCTTCCGCTGCCATAGCAGTGTTCGCGGCAGGTCTGGTCAATACCGGTGTGCTGGCTTTCATCCCGATCTGGGCCGGAGGGCTGGGCGGTGAAGACGCATATGAAAACGCCACTG
>PFFX01000159.1 GCA_002783385.1 Rhodobacterales bacterium CG15_BIG_FIL_POST_REV_8_21_14_020_59_13
TTCGCCTCGACTTCCTCGAACGAGTCAAGCGCAAATGACTTCCTGCGTGCGCGCACCGCTGATGCCCTCCTGGGCTGCCCGGCGGGTTCGTTTGGCGGTTGTATTCCGTACAATCCGTTCGTCCCGAATGGCGTAACGCCTGAGGCAGCGGCTGCGATGGCCGGCACCGGTGTGCAAACCGGCCGGACCGAGCTGATCACCTTCAACAGCTTCGTGACCGGTCAATTGTTTGCCCTTCCGGCAGCCAATGATGCGATTTCGGCTGTGGCCGGTGTGGAATACCGCCGCGAATCCTTCAGCACGATTGCTGACAGTAATGTTCAGGCTGGCCAGTTTACCGGTCGGGGTGGGCAGACGCCGAATGTCAATGGCGAATACAATGTCTCCGAGGTGTTTGGTGAGGCAATCATTCCGCTGGTTCAGGGCCGCGACTTTGCCGATGAGCTGTATCTCGAGCTTGGCTATCGCTACTCGAACTATAACCGTTCCGGTGGTGCTTCAACCTACAAGGCTCTGGTATCGTGGGCACCGACCGACGAGATCCGGGTTCGTGGTGGTTATAACCGCGCTATCCGTGCTGCGAATGTCGGTGAATTGTTCACGCCGACTTCAGGCGGTCTGTGGGCCGGCGAAGATCCGTGTGCGACAGCCACTCCGCTGTTCACGGCAGCACAGTGTGCTCTGACCGGTGTATCGGCAGCCCAGTATGGCAATATCAATGCCAGCCCGGCCGACCAGTACAACCAGATTACGGGTGGTAATCCGAATCTGGCACCGGAGCAGGCCGACACCTACACATTCGGTGTGGTCTATTCGCCGAACTTCGCGAATCTCAATGTCACGGTTGACTATTATGACATCGAGATTGAAGACAGGATCGGTTCTGTCGGCGCCTCCAACATCCTCCGCGGTTGCGGCCTGACGGGCGATGCCGGTCTTTGCGGCCTGATTTCGCGGAACCCGGTATCGGGTGACCTCTGGTCAGGTACGGCTGGCGAGCCGGGTGTCGGTGTTGTCCGCAACCTGAGCGCCAACTTCGGTAACCTCATCTGGCGCGGTGTCGACCTGAACGTCGCCTGGGCTGACGAGCTGCCGTATGTCGGTGGTAATATCGGTGTTGCCTTCAATGGTTCTCTGGCTCTCGAGCAGACCATTGATCCGCTTCCGGGTGTCAACAATGCAGCCGCCTTTGACTGCGTTGGTGTTGTCAACCCGGCATGTGCCACGTCTGACTGGCGTCACACAGCGCGTGTGAACTATGATCGTGACACATGGTGGGGTGCCTCATTGCGCTGGCGTTACTTCAGTTCCATGGACTACATCCTGCAAGACGGATCTCCGGGAGCGACCGACCAGATCGTGATCAATAACGGCAACCAGATCGACGCCATCAACTACTTTGATGTGTCGGGCCGGTTTGACGTCTCGGCCAACACCCGCCTGACTCTGGGTGTGAACAACATTCTCGATGAGGAGCCGCCGCTCGTGGGTGGTTCTCTCTCCGATAATGCCAACTCGCTGACAGGATATGACCAGGTTGGTCGTTACCTGTTCGCCAACATCACACTGACCTACTAACTTCAGTCAGGTAAGTGCGAAAACCGGAAAGGCGGGCCTTGTGCCCGCCTTTCTTTTTTCATCACATATCAGGTTTGCATCCCCCGGATATGTCTCCTGCAGCCCGCCGCGCGGGGAGCGGCTTGAACAAAATATGTATTTTCACCGCTTAGAAGGCTTTTCATGACGGCAGCAAACCGCTAGAAGACGCGGCTCGAAGGGCGGATGTGAATATCTGGTCGTTGTCCTGTGGACAGCTCCGGATAGTTTTGCGTTCTGTTGTAGGGGTGTAGCTCAGCTGGTAGAGCATCGGTCTCCAAAACCGAGGGCCGTGGGTTCGAGTCCCTCCGCCCCTGCCATTCGAATGAGGGCTGGCAAAACGCTGGTGACGGATTAAATAGGTATAATGGCCAAGACGATCGGAAAAACCACGCCCGCAAGGAAGAATGACGCGCCTGCGCCGAAGAAGAAACGGCCGAATCCGTTTCAATTCTTCCAGCAGGTCCGCCAGGAAGCCCGCAAGGTGACCTGGACAACGCGTCAGGAGACGATTGTCTCGACGATCATGGTTTTGATCATGGCTGTGCTCGCAGCCCTGTTTTTCTTCGCGGTTGATTCGGGCATTTCTTACGCGATCACTGCAATTTTGCGTCTTGGCGCTTAGGGGAGTCCGGAACACATGGCTTCCAGATGGTATATTGTTCAGGCTTATTCCAACTTCGAGAAGAAGGTGGCAGAGTCGATCAGGATTGAGGCTGCCCAGCATGGGCTGGAGAGCTTCTTTGAAGAAATTCTCGTTCCGACCGAAGAGGTCATGGAGGTGCGCAAGGGGCGCAAGGTCCAATCCGAACGCAAATATTTCCCGGGCTATGTTCTGGTGAAGATGGATTTGACGGATGCTGCCTATCACCTCGTAAAGAACACACCGAAAGTCACGGGCTTTCTGGGATCCGGCAACAAGCCGATGCCGGTGTCCGAGAATGAGGTCAAACGCATTTTGGGCCAGATGGAAGAGGATGCCGAGCGTCCGATGCCGACGGTCCATTACGATATCGGTGAGACGGTTCGTGTCACTGACGGCCACTTCCAGAGCTTTAATGGCGTCGTGGAGGAAGTGGACGAGGAGAATGCCCGCCTGAAAGTGGCAATCAATATCTTCGGCCGGGCCACGCCGGTTGAGCTGGACTATGGTCAGGTCGAAAAAGCGGCCTGATTATCACATCCGAGTGCGGGAGGCTGCGGGCAAGACCATGCCGTAGCCGCACCGCGCTCTCCCTGACTGGAGACGAGGGAAATGGCGAAGAAAATCAGCGGCTATATCAAGCTGCAAGTTCCGGCCGGGGCGGCCAATCCGTCCCCGCCAATCGGTCCGGCGCTGGGTCAGCGCGGGGTCAATATCATGGAGTTCTGCAAGGCGTTCAACGCCAAGACGCAAGAGATGGAAAAAGGGATGCCGATCCCGACCGTCATCACCGTCTTCCAGGACAAATCCTTCACGTTCGAGACCAAGACGCCACCCGCCAGCTTCTATCTGAAGAAGGCTGCCAAGGTTCAAAAAGGTTCCGCTGCGGCAGGGTCCACCTCGCCGATTGCCAAGGTGACGATGTCACAATGCCGCGAGATCGCCGAAGCGAAGATGGCCGATTTGAACGCAAATGATCTTGATCAGGCCACGAAAATCATCGCGGGTTCCGCCCGTTCGATGGGCCTGAATGTGGTGGAGTAAGTCCAATGGCAAAAGTAGCAAAAAGAATTGGCGCTGCGCGCGCCGGGCTGGATCGCGACAAGCAGCACACGGTTGAAGAGGCCGTGGCTTTCGTGAAAGCCAATGCCACCGCAAAATTTGACGAGACCATCGAGGTCGCGATCAATCTGAATGTCGATCCGCGCCACGCAGACCAGATGGTCCGCGGTGTCTGCAACCTTCCCAACGGGACGGGCCGGTCGGTCCGGGTTGCCGTTTTTGCCAAGGGTGCGAAAGCCGAAGAAGCGACAAAGGCGGGTGCTGAAATTGTTGGCGCTGAAGACCTGATGGAAGAAATCCAGGGCGGACGCTCTGATTTCGACAAGGTTATCGCGACACCGGACATGATGCCGCTGGTCGGCCGTCTGGGTAAGGTGCTGGGTCCGCGCGGCCTGATGCCAAACCCGAAAGTCGGCACGGTCACCATGGATGTCACCAAGGCGATTGAAGCGTCTAAGGGCGGCGCCGTTGAATTCCGGGCTGAAAAAGCCGGAATCATTCATGCCGGTGTTGGCAAGGCCAGCTTTACCGAGCAGGCGCTGAACGAGAATGTGAAGGCTTTCCTCGACTCTATCGTCAAGGCGAAGCCGGCTGGTGCCAAAGGCACTTATCTGAAGAAAATCGCACTCAGTTCCACAATGGGGCCGGGTGTAAAAATCGACATTTCCGAAGCGAGCGCTGCAGCGCCGTCCGCCTAGGGCTTGTCAAGAAGACGTTCTGGTGGTTAACACCGCCGGTCCGGACGAAAGCGGCATTGTGCCAATTTTGTCCAACCTGTCCGAGATCGCAGGGGGCTGACCATAGGGTTGGTCTTAATTCCGAAAGGGCCCTGAGTGAGACAGAGCAAGAATTCGTCGCCCCGCCCTGGCGGTGGTGCCGGTTCGCGCCCTGGGGCAGGAATGCGCTACGGCAGCGTGTTCTGATCCGGTAACGGGGCAGGCACAAACCGCAGCGCCTTCACCGGGCGCTTCATGGGGAAGTGTCCTAACAGGGAGACCGCAAATGGATCGTATGACCAAGGAAGCCTCCGTCGAAGAGCTGAAAAGCATCTTCTCCAGTGGTTCCGTGGTCATTGCTCATTATACGGGCATGACCGTTGCGGAAATGACAGACCTGCGTACCAGGCTCCGGGCAACCGGTGGCACATTCAAAGTGGTACGCAATCGTCTCGCCAAGATTGCTCTTTCGGGCAAGGCGCCGGAAAGCGCTTCGGTATATTTCAACGGTCCCGTAGGGATCGCATACTCCGAAGACTTCACGGCGGCTCCGAAAGCGGCTGTCGATTATGCCAAGGGTAACGAGAAGTTCCAGATCCTCGGTGGCTTCATGGAAGAGGAAGTGTTTGACGCCAAAGGCGTTGAAGCGCTCTCCAAGATGCCGTCGCGTGAAGAACTTATCGCCACCGTGGCGGCCCGTCTTCTGGGTCAGGCAGGCGAAATCGTCTCGCGGATCACCTCTCCGGCTCAAATGCTTGCGGGACAGATCCAGGTGATCGGCGAAAAAGCCGAATCCTGAGGCACGTCATTCTCCGCTCTCGAACTGACACCATTTATCAAGGACTGAAATCAAATGGCTGATGTAGCTAAACTCGCAGAAGAACTCCTGGGCCTTACCATTCTGGAAGCCAAGGAACTCAACGACATCCTGGAAGAAAAAGGCATCAAGCCGGCCGCTGCTGCGGTCGCTGTTGCTGGTCCGGCCGCTGCCGATGGCGCTGCCGCCGCTGAAGAGAAGGACGATTTCGACGTCATTCTCGTGGCTGCAGGTGACAAGAAAATCAACGTGATCAAGGAAGTACGCGCGATCACGGGGCTCGGCCTCAAAGAAGCCAAGGATCTGGTTGAAGCTGGCGGCAAGGCCGTCAAGGAAGCCGCTCCGAAAGCTGAAGCTGAAGAGATCAAGAAGAAGCTCGAAGACGCAGGTGCGACTGTCGAGCTGAAATAGGTTCTGCTTGCAGAATCTTCAGGACTATTGACGGACGCATGGGGTTCCCATGCGTCCGTCAACCCGTCTCTGAAACGCTATTCGCCTATGACAGCCAGCCTGCGCTGTGATTGGCACGATGCTTTCCGTCCGTTGACCGGATGGCCGGCAGAGCAGGCAGCCGCATCATCCCGATGCGGGACTGGAACACAAAGGTGCAGCTGACGCTGCAAAGGGAGCCGACATGGGTCTGTCGTTCACCGGCAAAAAGCGCATTCGCAAATCTTTCGGAGTTATTCCCGAAAATGTCCCGATGCCAAACCTGATCGAGGTGCAGAAAAGCTCCTATGATCAGTTCCTGATGAAAGACATCCCCGCTGCAGAGCGGGGCGATGAAGGTCTTCAGGCGGTATTCAAATCCGTTTTTCCGATCAAGGATTTTTCGGAAAAATCGGTTCTGGACTTCGTGTCCTATGAATTCGAGCCACCGAAATTCGACGTGGACGAGTGCGGGCAGCGCGATCTGACCTATGCCGCACCGCTGAAGGTGAAAATGCGTCTCGTGGTATTCGATGTCGATGAAGAAACCGGTGCGCGCTCGGTCAAGGACATCAAGGAGCAGGACGTTTATATGGGCGATATTCCGCTCATGACGGACAAGGGCACCTTTGTCATCAACGGCACGGAACGCGTCATCGTTTCGCAGATGCACCGTTCGCCGGGCGTGTTTTTTGATCACGACCGGGGCAAGACCCATGCGTCCGGCAAATTCCTGTTTGCGGCCCGCATTATTCCCTATCGCGGATCCTGGCTCGATTTCGAGTTTGATGCCAAGGACGTGGTTCACATGCGTCTGGACCGCCGCCGGAAGCTTCCGGTCACCACGCTTATGTATGCGCTGGGTATGGACCGTGAAGAAATTCTCGCAGCTTTCTATGACCGTATCACCGTGAAGATGGTCAAGGGCGGCTGGGCAATCCCGTTCGTCAAGGAACGCTGGCGCGGGGCCAAACCGTCTTTTGATCTCATTGATGCGAAATCCGGTGAAGTGGTGGCTCCGGCGGGCAAGAAGATTGCCGCCCGCGCCGCCAACAAGCTGGCAGAAAATGGCCTCAAGAACATCCTCCTCAGTGATGAAGGCCTTGTGGGCCGCTTCGTTGCCGAGGATCTGGTCAATGTCAAAACCGGTGAAATCTATGCCGAAGCCGGCGATGAAATCACTGAAGAGGTGACCGAAGCGCTGCGTGAGCAGAAATTCAAATCGCTCGATATTCTTGACATCGATAACCAAACCAAAGGCCCCTATATCCAGCAGACGCTTGCAGCCGACAAGAATGACTCACGCGACCAGGCTCTGGTCGATATTTACCGCGTGATGCGCCCGGGCGAACCGCCGACGCCGGATACGGCCGAAGCCATGTTCCAGGGCCTGTTCTTTGATTCGGAGCGTTATGATCTTTCTGCGGTTGGCCGTGTGAAAATGAATATGCGCCTCGATCTGGATGCACCGGACGATATGCGCGTTCTGCGCAAGGAAGACATTCTGGCCGTTCTCAAGACGCTGGTCGGCCTGCGTGATGGCCATGGCGAAATCGACGACATCGATAATCTTGGCAATCGCCGCCTGCGGTCTGTCGGCGAATTGATGGAAAATCAGTACCGTATTGGTCTTCTGCGTATGGAGCGGGCGATCAAGGAGCGGATGAGTTCGGTCGATATCGAAACCGTCATGCCGCATGATCTGGTTAATGCCAAACCTGCGGCAGCCGCGGTTCGTGAATTCTTCGGTTCTTCACAATTGTCCCAGTTCATGGACCAGACCAACCCGTTGTCTGAAGTCACCCACAAGCGCCGCGTATCAGCGCTCGGTCCGGGCGGTCTGACGCGTGAACGGGCCGGCTTTGAAGTCCGTGACGTGCACCCGACCCACTATGGACGGATTTGTCCGATCGAGACACCGGAAGGCCAGAATATCGGCCTGATCAGTTCGCTTTCGATCTTTGCGCGGGTCAACAAGTACGGTTTCATTGAAAGCCCTTACCGCAAGGTTGAAAAT
>PFFX01000110.1 GCA_002783385.1 Rhodobacterales bacterium CG15_BIG_FIL_POST_REV_8_21_14_020_59_13
CACCCGTTCCCCTTCTGAGTTTGCATACTGTCTCCTCCCCGACACTGTATGCACTTTGCGCCGGGACCCTTTTCCTCCCCTAGGGCCCGGCGCTTCAATTTTCACGCATGTGAAAAAACCCCGGCCAATCTGGCCGGGGTTTCTTTTTGCTGAAATGGCCGCAGCTCTTAGCCGAGCGTTGAGCGCAGCATCCAGCCCATCTTTTCGTGAGCCGTCAGGCGCGGTGTCAAAATATCTGCCGTTGCTTCATCACCGAGTTCGGATGCTTGCTCCAGAGCAGAGCGAATGGTCGTCGCAACCTGTTCATGACCGGCGAGCAAATCGGCCAACATGTCATTGGCATCGGCTTTCGTGGCTTCGGACTTTACCTTCGCGAACTTGTCCATCTCTGCGTAGGAAGACGGCGCCTTGACGCCCAGCGCACGTACCCGTTCAGCAATGTCGTCCGTTGCCGTCCACATCTCATTGTACTGGGTTTCAAACAGCATGTGCAGATCGTGGAATCGCGGGCCTGTGACATTCCAGTGATAAGCGTGCGTTTTAAAGTAGAGCGCGTAGGTGTCAGCCAGCACTTCGATGACAGCCTTCGCCATTGTGTCACGTTTGGTCTGATCCATACCCATCGACATTGTCATAATTGAAACTCCTTTCAGCAGCGCGTGTGCGCCATTATTTCTCGTTTCCTTGTATAAACCCTAGGAGCATATAGATCAAATAACTAATATACGTAATAAGGATCGTTTTTTTCTATGAAAGATTTTCAGCGAAGCGTTTGATCCTCAGCCCTGCTTCCTGAAGCGAGGCATCATCGGTGGCGTAGGAAATGCGAAAACAAGGCGACCCACCAAAGGCTGTCCCCGGAACCACCGCAACGGCTTCCTCTTCCAGCAAAGCGTTGCAAACGTCGATATCGGTTTCCAGCTTCACGCCCTTTGGCGTCGTTTTTCCTATCCAGCCAGAACACTCCGCGAAGATATAGAACGCGCCTTCCGGCGTCGGCGCAGACAAACCTTCCGCCGCATTGATGTCCGCAAGCACAAAATCGCGGCGGCGTTTAAAGGCAGTGTTGCGGTCCTTGATGAAGTCCATCGGTCCTTCAAGAGCTGCCACCGCCGCCCATTGGCTGATCGAGCAGGCATTCGATGTTGTCTGGGACATCACCTTGCGCATGGCCGCGATCAGCGCCTCTGGCCCGGCGGCGTAGCCGATCCGCCAGCCTGTCATAGCGAAAGCCTTGGACACACCATTGGTTGTCAGCGTCCGGTCATAAAGGCGGGGCTCGACCTGGGCGATGGTTGCGAACTCGTATCCATCATAGACAATGTGCTCATACATATCGTCGGTCATGATCCTGACCTGCGGATGGCGCAGCAGCACGTCGGTCAGACCCCGGATTTCGCTGACTGTGTAACCTGCCCCGGTCGGGTTGGAGGGCGAATTGAATATGAACCATTTCGTCTTCGGTGTGATGGCGGCTTCCAGCTGGTCCGGCGTTATCTTGAAACCGGTCTCGATTCCCGCCTGAATGACTTTGGGTTCACCACCGCACAGCCGCACCATTTCAGGATACGACACCCAATAGGGGGCCGGAAACAACACTTCGTCACCGGGGTTCAGGGTCGCCACCAGCGCATTGTATATAATCGGCTTACCGCCCGGTGCGACTGAAACCTGCCCGGTGCCGTATTCGAGATCGTTCTCCCGCGCGAACTTAGCAACGATTGCTGATTTCAGCTCGGGAATGCCGTCTACAGCGGTGTATTTGGTCTTGCCGGCGCGAATCGCCTCTATCGCGGCCTGCTTTACATGATCCGGTGTGTCGAAATCCGGTTCTCCCGCACCCAAAGAAATCACGTCCACGCCCTTGGCTTTCAGATCCCGTGCCTTCTGGGTGACGGCCAGGGTCGCCGAAGGCTGAACCCGAGCCAGAGCGTCAGATTGTTTGAACGTCATCGGGAAATCCTTTGTGCGGAAAATCAGTAGCGAACCTAACGGGCGCAAAGCTAGCGGCCAAGCGTTGAGCCCTTTTTCAACCGTATTTGCCTTGGAATGGCCCTTTAATTCTTAAATTCGGCCCAGATTTGCCCTTCGGAGGCCCGGAATCCACTCGAAAGTTTAGATGTCATACGGCAATCGGGGAGATGGCAGATGACAAAACCGGGATCAACTAGCGCAAGTGCGATGACAGGCCTCATACTTGCTGCAGCGATTTTCGCCCTCACCCTGTTTCTCAATCAGACCCGGTCTTCATCCCGTCTCATCATGCCTATGGCCGAAACAGGGGACGTCATTACGGATGCTGCCGACACGGCCCGTACTGGCAGATAGCGAAGAAGCCCTGAGCTTCTGCCCCGGTGGGTCGCCACCTCCGCTATAACCGGCTAGGTTGATCGTGGCGGGGGTGTTGATCAGACTGGGGCAGGCATTTGCAGCTTCGCGCGTTACGTTTTGCTTTGGTGCCGTTAGGGCAAAACGTGTCAGGCCATTCTGCTGCGGCCCTTGCGGCGGCGCTTTTGATGCATGGTTTTTTTGCGGTCCTGTTGTTGAATGCACGGAGCACACCGCCTCGCTTCACCGTTGCCCCCATTGATGTGGTGCTGGTATTTGAGCCGGCCGATCCAGATCCTGTCACTCCGGATATTTCACCCGTCCTTGCGCCTGAACTCGCCGTCGAGGCTGTTGAACAAGTGCGTGAGGACCTTCCACTCGGTCCGCCCGCCGACTCTGAAGCGCCAGAGAATGTGGTATCCCCGCAGCCTCAAAAAGAGCCTGTCTCCGCCCGTTCTCCATCTGCATCTGCGGTCGCAGATGTGGATGCAAATGAAGATGCCTATATTCTGAGCCCGGCCACGCAATCGGTCCTGCGCGGTCTGCAATGCCCCGGCGATCCAGATGCCTTTGCCCGGACCGGGGTCTGCCCTCAGGGCGCGGGCCGGCATACACAAATGGTGGCAGCCGATGAGTCTGCGTCTGATTTCTACAAAATAGATGTGGCCGCGATCCGTGCTTTTTTCGGTCAAGCGCCCCATGCCCTGGCCGGGCAATCCACGCTGGAGGATGGAACACAGCGCCGGTCGCTGTCCAATGCCCATGGGATACGGGACGTCTTGCCGTCATCAAGCCCCGATCCGGCATTCGGGGATTGACGATGAGCGGGAATTGCCGACTGTCTGCTGCTTATGAATTTTCTGTCTGACACAACATCTCCCGCCCATCCGGCCCTTCTTGCCTCGCTCGCTGATGCCAATAGCGGCTATGCTGCCAGTTATGGGAATGACACGCTGACGGCAGAGCTGAAAGACCGGCTAAGCAGTCTGTTCGAAACAGATCTCGAAGTCGTACTAACCACGAGCGGCACCGCTTCAAACGCGCTCGCCCTGTCTGTGCTGTGTCCGCCACATGGCATGATCCTTTGCCATGATGTGGCGCATATCCACCGCGATGAACGGGGCGCGCCTGAATTTTTCACCGGCGGTGGAAAGCTATTACCCTTGCGCGGCGATCACGCCAGGATTGATCCGGCCGAGCTCGAATCCGCTCTGGCACAATGGCCGCAGGACTTTGTCCATGCGCCGCCCCCGAAAGTGCTGTCACTTTCAAATCTCAATGAATCCGGTTGCCGTTATTCGGTCGGCGACCTCAACGCGCTGACCGGCCTGGCGAAAGCCAGCGGGCTCGGTGTGCATTTTGACGGTGCCCGCTTTGCCAATGCGCTGGTGTCGTCCGGGGAAAGTGCGGCCGCGATGAGCTGGCAGGCGGGAGCCGATATTCTGTGTCTTGGAGCCACAAAGAATGGTGCTCTTGGCGCAGAGGCCATCCTTCTGTTCGGTGAGGCGCGCGCGCGATTATCCGAATTGCAGGCGCGGCAGAAACGGGCGGGGCATATGGGCCCCAAGGCGCGTTATATCGCGGCGCAGATGCTGGCCTGGTTGCGCGATGATCTGTGGCTGGATCTGGCGCGTCATGCGAATTCGGCAGCTGCCGAGATCGCGGACATTCTGCGCAAGGCCGGAGCGGATATCCTGCATCCCGTTGATGGCAATGAAGTCTTTGCCCGAATGGATGACGACCTGGCGGAACAGCTGCTGGCCGGTGGGGCCGGGTTCTATCAATGGCCGGACGGATCGGCGCGGCTGGTCGCGAGCTGGTCGACGTCTGATGAGGAAATCAGAGCCTTTGAAGCGCTTGTTTCAGGTCAGGCGGCGGCCTCCTCGTCATCATAACCGTCATTGTGTTTCTCATCAGTCGAGCGGCGCCAGGGCCCCTCATATCTGGCTTCCTGACGGCGGCGGCGGTCAGGGCCGAAATAATCCGGTGCCTTCACAAAGCGGCGGGGGCGTTCGATCAACGAAACCATGCGTTCGAACAGATCAATGGGGCGGACAGGCTTGGCGAGGTATTCGTTCACGCCGGCATTGATGGCCTGGAGCACGCGGGAGCGCTCGGAATGGCCTGTGACCATGATGATGGGCAGGTATTTGTTGGGGCTGTCATCATCATTGCGGATATGCTTGGCGAGTTCGAGGCCGTCCATTTCATCCAGAAGCAGATCAAGAAGCAGGATATCGGGATTGAAGGCGGACATGTTCTTGAGCGCGGTTTCGGCATTGCGGCATTCCTGTATTGACCGCACGCCAAAGCCCTGCAGAATCGTCCGCAGGATCGCCGACATGGACGAATTGTCCTCAACAATGAGAACACGAATGCGATCAAAACTGCCCGCCATTATCTCTTGCGGACCCGCCTCTTGTTTGCTTCCAGCCCCAAGGCAACAAACTGCCCTGCCCGGATTAACCAAGCGTATATATCCGCGCATAATGCGGGGAATTATTATCACCGGAAGGTATCGATATGAAAGCCCGCCTGTCTCTGTTTTTCACCCTACCCGTGTTTCTGACCGCCTGTATGAGCGCACCACCGGACCGGCTGGAAGGGGATGAGCCACCGCCCGTAGTGGCCTCTGTGGATATCGAGCGTTATCTGGGAACATGGTTTGAAATCGCCCGCGCCGATCACGGTTTTGAAGAAAATTGTCATGGCGTTTCAGCCTATTACGAGCGCCGGGAGGACGGGATGATCCGGGTGATCAACCGCTGCTGGGAGGGCGGGCTGGACGGCAGCCTGGACGTGGCGGAAGGCCGGGCGCGGATCGCCGACCCGGAGACCAATGCAAAGCTGGAAGTGAGTTTTTTCGGACCGTTTTTCGGCGATTACTGGATTGTTGAGCTGGCGGAGGATTATTCCTGGGCCGTGATTTCCGAACCAAAGGGCCGGTATCTGTGGATATTGTCACGCGATCCGCAAATGCCACCGGAAATTCTGGATGCCCGTCTGGCCTTTCTGCAGGGGCTCGGCTTTGATACCGAAGGCCTGATCTATCCCGATCAATGGCCCAGCGCCGCGGCCGCACCGCGCGACGGCCTGCCGGACACCCGCCCGCAATAAGCGGAACAAACTGGAAACCCTTCCGCGGAGTCCGTATATCCGATCCATGGTCCGACTCACTTCAGATGACAGCGCCGTCCGCGATATGGGACAAGCGGCATTCGAAATCGAACACCCGGTGCCGACGCCCGCCGCCTGGGTGCCGCACCGCCCGTCCCGGCCGCAGAAATCGGAGGGCGGGGTAAGGTTCGACTGTGTCTCGGAATATTCGCCGACCGGAGACCAGCCTTCGGCGATTTCCGAACTTGTCCACGGTCTCAATGCGCAGGAGAGAGACCAGGTTCTCCTCGGGGCGACGGGGACGGGCAAGACCTTCACCATGGCGAAAATCATTGAAGCGGTGCAGCGCCCGGCGCTGATCCTGGCGCCGAACAAGACGCTGGCGGCGCAGTTGTACGGCGAATTCAAGAGCTTTTTTCCCCGTAATGCCGTCGAGTATTTTGTCTCCTACTACGACTACTACATGCCCGAAGCCTATGTGCCGCGCACCGACACATACATTGAGAAAGAATCCTCCATCAACGAGGCGATCGACCGGATGCGTCACGCCGCCACCCGCTCGATTCTGGAGCGGGATGATGTGATCATTATCGCCTCCGTCTCCTGCATTTACGGCATCGGATCGGTCGAGACCTATACGGCGATGACGTTCGAGCTGAAGACCGGCACCAGTGCCGATCCGCGCGAGATCGCGAAGAAACTCGTCGCCCTGCAATACACGCGCAATGACGCCGCTTTCCAGCGCGGCACTTTCCGCCTGAAGGGCGACGTGCTGGAAATCTTCCCGGCGCATTATGACGACCGGGCCTGGCGTGTGGATTTCTTTGGTGACGAGGTCGAGCGCATCACCGAATTCGACCCCTTGACCGGCCGCGCCCAGACCGAGCTTTCTTCGGTGAAAATCTACGCCAATTCGCACTATGTGACGCCGCGCCCGACGCTGCACCAGGCCATGTCTTCCATCAAGGAGGAGCTGAAAGTGCGCCTCGAATGGATGGAGAAGCACGGCAAATTGCTGGAAGCGCAGCGCCTCGCCCAGCGCACGGAGTTTGATCTGGAGATGATCGGTGCCACCGGCTCCTGTGCCGGCATCGAGAATTATTCGCGCTATCTGACCGGGCGCAAGCCGGGCGAGCCGCCGCCCACCCTGTTTGAATACCTGCCGGAAGATGCCCTCGTCTTCGTTGACGAGAGCCACCAGACCATTCCGCAGCTGGGCGCCATGTTCAAGGGCGACTTTTCGCGCAAGAAAACCCTCGCCGATCACGGCTTCCGCCTGCCCTCCTGCCTCGATAACCGCCCGCTGAAATTCGAGGAATGGGATCTGATGCGGCCGCAGACCATCTGTGTCTCGGCCACGCCCGGCGGCTGGGAATTGCAGCGCACGGGCGGCGTCTTCACCGAACAGGTCATCCGCCCCACCGGGCTGGTCGACCCGCCGGTCGAGGTCCGCCCGGTCTCCACCGATGGTGCCAGCCAGGTTGATGACATTATCGACGAGGCCCGCGCCACGGCGGCACAGGGTTTCCGCACCCTGGTCACCACCCTCACCAAGCGCATGGCCGAGG
>PFFX01000162.1:0-13974 GCA_002783385.1 Rhodobacterales bacterium CG15_BIG_FIL_POST_REV_8_21_14_020_59_13
GTTCCGAATTCGTCCAGCGAATTTTCAACGGCGACATCGGTTTTCAGCGTGACAAGATCACGGGAAATGCGCGCCAGATCGGCAAATTCGATCAGATTCACGCGCCGCTTGGTCTGTTTGATCTCCCCGGCTCGGGACAGAAGCGTTTCCAGATCGCCATATTCCCCGATCAGCTGGCTGGCTGTCTTGGGACCTATGCCCGGAATGCCCGGCACATTGTCGGAAGAATCCCCCATCAGGGACTGAACCTCGATCACCTTGTCCGGGCCAACGCCGAATTTCTCGATCACGCCGGCCACATCAATCCGCTTGTTCTTCATGGTGTCGAACAGAGTGACTCGGTCATCAACGAGCTGCATCAGGTCCTTGTCCGAAGAAACGATGGTGACCTTTGCGCCCTTCGCCTCGGCCTGCCGGGTATAGGTGGCGATCAGATCATCGGCCTCGAAACCTTCCATCTCGATACAGGGCGTGCCGAAGGCGCGCGTGGCATCGCGGATGATGGAAAATTGCGGCACCAGATCTTCCGGCGCGGGCGGGCGGTGTGCCTTGTATTGCGGGTAGATGTCGTTGCGGAAGGACTTGCCGGAATAATCGAAGATCACGGCCAGGTGGCTGGGCTGTTCGTCACCTTTCAGGTCTTCCAGCAGCTTCCATAACATGTTGCAGAAGCCCTGCACCGCGCCAACGGGCGTTCCGTCCGAGCGTGTCAGCGGCGGCAGGGCATGGTAGGCGCGGAAAATATAGCCCGACCCGTCAATCAGATAGACGTGAGAGGTCTTATCGACTGTGCGTTCAATCGCCATTTTCCGGATCCTGCCTGCTTTGTGGCCAAGCTAGGCGGGCTTGCCGGATGAGGCAATTGGCGGGTGCGGTTAACCCGGAAACACAATCGGTCCCAGTAGCGCGCCCAGCGCCGCAATCACCACCGCCCCGGCGAGGTTCAGACGGAATCCGGCCCGCATCATCTGGCCCTGCGTGGTGGCCCCCGAGGCATAGACGATGGCGTTGGGCGCGGTGGCGACCGGCAGCATGAAGGCAAAGCTGGCGGCGATGGCCACCGGCACGATGAGGCGTTCGGCCGGGAAGCCCGCGCCGGCGGCCATTGCGGCGAGAACCGGCAAGAAGGCCGATGTGGTGGCGACATTGGAGGTCAGCTCGGTCAGGAAGATGACCACCAGAACAAGGGTGAAGATGAGAAGCGGGGCCGGGAAGGCCTGCAGGAAACTCATCTGCACACCCAGCCAGTCGGCCAGGCCCGTGGCAGTGAGGGCGGCGGCGAGTGACAGCCCGCCACCGAACAGTACGATCACATTCCAGGGCAGGCGGGCCGTATCCTCCCAGACCATCAGCATCTTACCCTTGCCTTCGCCCTGCCCGCCCGCGGGGATGAGGAAGGCGAGGAGGGCGCCGAGCATGGCGATCTGGGTGTTTGACACGCCGAGCTCAATGGTCAGGCCCAATGCCTCGCCGATCCAGCCCAGCAGGGGATTCCAGAGATAGGCCTGCCCCATCCACAGCGCCGCGACCACACCGAACAGGATGGCGATACGGGTTTCCGGCGTGGTGACCGGGCCCAGCGCGGCCAGTTCCTCACGCACAATGCGGCGCGCGGCACCGGAATCGACACGGCTGGTGAGTTTGAACGCCCAGCGCGTGAGGATGAACCACACGACGGGCAAGAAGAGGATGACCGCCGGCAGGCCCATCATTGACCAGGTGACGGGGTCAATCGTGCGGCCGAATTCGCGCTCCAGAAAGCCGATGGCGATCAGATTGGTCGGTGTTCCGACAAAGACCCCTACCCCACCAACAGAAGCGGCATAGGCCACGCCGAGCGCCAGAGCGACCGGAAAGTCCTTGCTGGCATGACCTTCCTTGCCGACTTCATGCGCCACCCGCAGGGCGATCGGGATCATCATGATGGTGGTCGCCGTATTGGAAATCCACATGGACAGCAAGGCTGCTGCGGTCATGAAGCCGGCGACCAGCAGGTCCGGCCGCCCGCCAAAGATGCGGACAACATTCAGGGCAATGCGTGTGTGCAGATTCCAGCGCTCGACGGCCATGGCGATGATGAAACCGCCCAGCAACAGCATGACGATGGGGCTGGCATAGGGGCTGGACGTTGCAGCGACCGAATTGATGTCCAGAAGCGGAAAAAGCGCCAGCGGGACCAGCGCTGTGGCGGCTATGGGAATGGCTTCAGTGGCCCACCATGTTGCCATCATCAGGGCGAGCGAGGCGAGCAGCCAGGCTTCGCGGCTCAACCCTTCAGGCAGAGGCAAAAGCTGGAGCCCGAGCGCCAAGGCCAGACCCGTAACCAGGCCGATATTCTGGGCGGGGTTACGGGCCATACAGCGGCGCTATTTTCCGGTATCCGCCGGGCCACCCTTCGCCACGAAGCGCCGGTCGCAATAGCCGCATTCGACAAAACCGGTATCCCGGTCGATCTCGTACCAGACTTTCGGATGCCCCAAGGCCCCGCCACCGCCGTCACAAGAGACACGGGTCTGGTCGGTCACAATCACTTCGGGCGGTTGCAGCGCGGTCATGGCAGGGCTCCGATGGACATGGGCAGACGGGGCGCATAGTTATGGCCCTCAACCCGAGCCGTCAATCAGGACATGTTGATGAGTGAATTGCCCGAATACGCCCTTGAAGCCGTCAGTCTGCGCAAGACCTATGGCGGCAGCAAGACCGCCCCCGGCAAGGAGGCCCTGAAAGGTGTGACGCTGCGTATCAAGCGGGACTCTATCTTCGGTCTTCTGGGGCCGAACGGGGCCGGGAAGTCGACCTTTATCAATATTTTCGCGGGTCTCGTGAATAAGACGTCCGGCCAGGCGATCATCTGGGGACGCGATATCGACAAGGAGCCCCGCGATGCGCGCGCGGCGATCGGCGTGGTGCCCCAGGAAATCAATATGGATGTGTTTTTCACCCCGTATGAAACGCTGGAGCTTATGGCGGGCTTTTATGGGGTTCCCAGAAGCGAACGGCGGTCGGAAGAAATTCTGGCGGCGGTCGGACTGCTGGACAAGCGCGATGCCTATGTGCGTCAGCTCTCGGGCGGCATGAAGCGCCGGCTGCTAGTGGCCAAGGCATTGGTACATAACCCGCCGATTCTGGTGCTGGATGAGCCGACCGCCGGGGTGGATATCGAGCTACGGCGCCAGCTCTGGGCCTATGTGCGCGAGCTGCATGCCGCTGGAACAACCATTGTTCTGACCACGCATTACCTCGAAGAAGCCCAGGAGCTTTGTGACGAGATTGCGATTGTCGATCAGGGTGAGGTGGTTGCTTGTGAGGCGAAAGAGTCACTGCTGAAACGGATGGACACCAAGACACTGGTGATTGATCCGGTCGAAGCGCTGGACGCCGTGCCTGAGACACTGGCCGGGTTTGATGCCGCGCTGCGTCCAGGCGGGACGCTGGCCGTGAATTATAAATTCGGTGAACAATCCGTAGCTGAAATTATTGAAAAGTATAATGCTTCCGGATCCCGTATCGCGGACTTACGGACCGAGGAGCCGGATCTGGAAGATGTTTTCATGGCGCTGACCTATCGCCGCGATGACCACGCCGCCTGAAACGCCTTGTTTTGGCCGCATGGACTGGTCAGTGTGGCAGCGAACAGGGAGGCCGATATGAGATTCATCCGCCGTGTATTTGCCGCGATTCTCTCGGTCGGCCTGTTTGTCTTCCTGACTTATGTCTTCACCCTGTTCATGCATCCACAAGGACGCAATGGCTGGGTCGCTGCGCTGATCTTTATTGGCATATCGGCGATCGGCTGCATTCTGTTATATGCGTGGCTAGCGAAGCCGGGACGAAAAATCCGGCTCGATCCGGGGATGGACACTAAAGATGCGGGGTCGCTGGGGCTGGGGCTGACAGGTCTCGGTGCCGCCGAACGCCGCCGTGATGATACCGATCCGGATGATTCTGGCGGGCGCGGTCGTCAGGACCGTGACGGGGAGGAAAACAGTGATGACGCTGATGATGATCTCACCGGGCTGAGCTGATCAGACGGCATTCAGGCGGCGGCAAATATCATCAAGCTGTTCCAGCCGTGAATAGTTGATCGTGACGCGGCCCGCTTCACCTTTGCCATGATCAATCTCGACCGTAAGGCCAAGACGGTGGGACAGATCCTGTTCCAGCGCCCGCGTATCCGCGTCCTTGGCTGATGACACTGACTTGATTTCGGGTGCTTTTTTGCTTTTCGGAGCTTTCATCAGGGCTTCGGCCTGACGCACGCTGAGCCCCTGGCTGACGATATTGTCGGCCAGAATCTCGGGGTTGGGCGCTGTGGCAATCGCCCGGGCATGTCCCATAGTCAGACGGCCGGAGGCGAGATGATCAAGCACGCTGGCGGGAAGGCCCAGCAGGCGCATCATATTGGAGATGTGGCTGCGGCTTTTGCCGACAGCGCGGGCGATTTCGTCCTGCGTGTGCTCGAAGCGGTCGACGAGCTGTTTATAGGCGCGGGCTTCCTCGACCGGGTTGAGGTCCGTGCGCTGGACATTCTCGACAATGGCGATTTCCAGCGTTTCCCGGTCCGTGAGATCGCGGACCAGCACCGGAATTTCGTGCAGCCTGGCCAGCTGTGCCGCGCGCCAGCGGCGTTCACCCGCAACGATCTGATAGCCATCACCTGAAGGGGCCGGGCGGACGAGAACGGGCTGCAAAAGGCCTTTTTCAGAGATTGAAGCGGCCAGAGATTTGAGATCCTCTTCTGAAAATGTGCGGCGCGGCTGATCGGGATTGGCGCTGATCTCTTCTATAGGGATCGTTTTCGCGCCTTTGCCGCCAGCTTCGGACATGTCTGACATATCGCCATCATTCAAGAGCGCGGAGAGACCCCGGCCAAGCCCGCGTGTGCGTTCCGTGCTCATGCCGGAACCCTTTCAATTTCAATGTGTTGACGTTTTTCTTGCTGTACAATCTCTTTGGCGAGACCGATATAGGCTTGGCTACCGGAGCAGTTAAAATCATAGAGCAGCACCGGCTTGCCGAAGGACGGCGCTTCAGATACCCGGACATTGCGGGGAATGCGGGTCTTATAGACCTGATCGCCGAAATGTTCGCGGACATCGGCTTCGACCTGGCCTGACAGATTATTGCGGCTATCGAACATGGTCAGAACGATGCCTTGTACTGCGAGACGCGGGTTAAGATTGGTGCGCACAAGCTCAATGGTGCGCATCAACTGACTGAGCCCTTCCAGCGCAAAGAACTCGCACTGTAGCGGCACCAGCACAGAGTCAGCAGATGTCAAGGCATTGACAGTCAACAGATTCAGCGAGGGCGGGCAATCAATCAGGACATAGTCGCAATGCTGACCGGCATCGCTCAAGCGTTTGCGGAGACGGTCTATGGCATGCCGCATCCGGTAGGAACGGCGAGGGGCTGAGGCTAGTTCCAGTTCGGCGCCAGAAAGATCGGGATCCGAGGGGGCCAGTGACAGGCCAGGCACCAAGGTATCAACCAGCGCCCGCTCCAGCGGCTGTTCGCCAACCAGCACGTCATAGGTCGTGATCTTGCGTTCGGCTGGCGGAACACCGAGCCCCGTTGAGGCATTACCCTGCGGGTCGATGTCCAGAATGACGACCTGTTTACCGATTGCGGCCAGTGCCGTGCCCAGATTGATCGTCGTCGTGGTCTTGCCGACCCCGCCTTTCTGGTTGGCGATAGCGATCACTTTAGGTGCTTTGCCGTGGCGAAATTCAGGCATGTCGATTTCCCTTCTTCGGCCGGAGCGAGGAAATATGGAGTATGACTCCTTCCTCACTGGTCTGACTTGGCCGAACATCTGCGTCGAAGGTCCAGTATTTATTGGCATCCGTCAATTCCTGACGGTAGCGCTGACCTTTGGGAAAGAGGCATATTCCTGCAGTTTTCAACAGTGGATAGGCATACCAGAACAGCTTATCGATTGAAGCGACCGCCCTTGCCGTGATCACATCAAACTTTTTTGTCTGGTCCATGGCTTCCACACGGCAATTTTCCATGCGGGCGGGCGCACCTGTGGCGTCGATTGTGGTCTGAACGAATCGGGCTTTCTTGCCCACGGACTCGGCCATCACCAGTTCGGAGGCTATCAGGCCACGGTCCTTCATCGCCAGAGCCAAGGCCAGTCCGGGGATGCCTGCACCGGCACCGAGGTCAAGCCAGCGCAGTCCGTCCTGAGGAGCGTGATCAATGAGCTGAAAGCCATCGAGCGCATGACGTTTCCAGAAATCATTCATAGTCGAGCGGCCGACCAGATTTGTGGCCCTGTTAGCCTCGGCGAGCCTGTCATGCCAGATTGTGAAGGCTGCCAATGTTTCACGTGAAACACCGGTGGCTTTCTGGAAGTCCTCTGGACCGAATCCCACGCTAACCTGCTCGCCGTGTGGATTTGATATGCGCCAGTATCGCCGTGACCGCGCCGGGTGTTACGCCTTCAATCCGACTGGCCTGGCCCAGCGTGACCGGACGGGCGGCTTTGAGCTTTTCCCGGGCTTCGGACGACAGACCGCCAATCCCATCGAAGTCAAGGGCGGCCGGCAAGGTGATGGCCTCATCACGGCGGAAGGCCAGAATATCGGCGTCCTGCCGCTGCAGGTAATTGGCGTAAATGGCCTCAATGGTCAATTGCTCTCCGATCGCCGGGTCAATATCGGATAAGTCCGGAAAGGCAGTCACGATCACAGGCCAGTTGACGTCTGGATAACTGAGCAATTCTTTCGCCGTGCGGCGGCGGCCGTCCTGATTGACGGCAATCCCCGCCGACGCGGCCTCTTTCGATGTCAGGGAGAGTCGGTTGATCAATTCCCGGCCGGCCTCAAGCCGGTAAGCCTTTAGGCCGTAGCGTTGCTGGCGTTCGGTCGAGACTCCACCCAATTGCATGGCAAGAGGAGTCAAGCGCTGGTCGGCATTGTCTGCGCGCAAGGAAAGCCGATATTCTGCCCGGCTGGTGAACATGCGATAGGGCTCACTGACACCTCGAGTCACGAGGTCGTCAATCAACACCCCAATATAGGCGTCCGACCGGCTGAGGATTATGGGGTCTTGCTGGCGTGTGGCGCGTGCCGCATTAATACCTGCCATCAAGCCTTGGGCGGCGGCTTCCTCATATCCGGTCGTGCCATTGATCTGACCGGCGAGATAAAGACCCGGCGCTGCCCGGACCTGGAGATCGACCGTCAGTTCACGTGGATCGACATAGTCATATTCGATGGCATAGCCATAGCGCGCGACCTCGACAGTCTCCAGGCCGGGAATGGTGCGCAGGAATTGCAATTGCACCTCTTCCGGTAAAGAGGTCGATATGCCATTGGGATAGACAAGGTCGGTGTCCAGACCCTCGGGCTCGAGGAAAATCTGGTGGCTATCCTTGTCGGCAAAGCGATGGATCTTGTCCTCGATGGAAGGGCAATAGCGGGGCCCGCGGCCGGATATTCCGCCGCTATAGACGGCGGATTTATCCAAGTTTTCGGCAATGATGCGGTGGGTTTCCAGTGTCGTGTGGGTAATGCCGCATTCGATCTGTGGCACCGAGATCCGGTCCGTCAGAAAGGAGAGGGGCACAGGGGTTTCGTCCGCCGGCTGGCGTTGCAGTGCTGACCAGTTGATGGTCGAGCCCCTGAGCCGGGCCGGGGTTCCGGTTTTCAGGCGGCCCATCCGCAGACCCAGCCCGTAGAGCCGGTCGGACAGGCCGATAGCCGGTTTTTCTCCGAAACGGCCCGCCGGTGTCCGCTCCAGACCACGATGGATGACACCTTTCAGGAAGGTGCCACTGGTCAGAACCACGGCATGACAGGACCAGCGCCGGCCATCCGCGGCGATAACGCCCGTGACCCGGCCGTTGTCCTCAACAATCAGGTCCTCGATGGCCGCTGCTTCAATCGCCAGATTGGGTGTTGCGGAAAGCTCGCCCTGCATGGCTTCACGGTAAAGGCGGCGATCAGACTGGGTGCGGGGGCCGCGCACCGCCGGACCCTTGGAGCGATTTAGAAGGCGGAACTGGATACCTGATGCGTCCGCAATACGGCCCATAAGGCCGTCCATGGCGTCGATTTCGCGAACCAGATGCCCTTTGCCGAGACCACCAATCGCTGGATTGCACGACATTTCGCCAATCGTTTCTGGATTATGGGTAAGCAGAAGCGTGCGCGCGCCCAAGCGAGCGCTCGCTGCCGCGGCTTCGCAGCCCGCATGGCCTCCGCCAATAATGATGACGTCCCATTTCGAGGTCATCGCACCAACTCCATCAAGGGCGCGCTATGTAATCTGTCCGGGGTCTGGAGTCGAGAGGAGAGCCCTGTGTTCCACGTGGAACAAGAGGCTATTTTCCGACACAGAAACGGGAAAAGACCTCTCCCAGCACGTCCTCGACATCCACCCGCCCGGTCAGGCTCTCCAGGGCCCGCGTGGCCAGGCGCAAATCCTCACCTGCAAATTCAGGCTGATCCAGCGAGTCCGCCGCCCGCGTCAACGCTGCAAACGCCTGCTCCACATTCCGGCGATGGCGGGCGCGGGAGAGGGCCGGCATCTCCCGCCGCCCGAGGCACTTGGTCACTTCTGACTCAAGCCAGCGCTCGATGTCCGGGACTCCCTTGCCGCTTGTGATCGCTGCCTGGATGGTCACTCTCTCAGAGTCAGGAAGAGTCAGCCTATGTTCCAAATCCGACTTGTTCAGCACCAGAAGATGGGCCTTCTCCACGACTCGTGCCATCTCCTGATTCCACAAAGCACTCCCATCGAACACACCCACCACCAGATCAGCAGAGTCAGCACGAGTCAGCGCCCGCTTCACTCCCTCTTGCTCGATACTGTCCTGCGATGCCCTCAGCCCTGCTGTGTCAGCAAGAGTCACAGAAAATCCTGCCAGAACCATACGGACTTCGACAATATCGCGCGTGGTGCCGGGGATGTCGGTCACTATGGCGGCATCCCGTTTGGCCAAGGCGTTCAGCAGACTCGACTTGCCCGCATTGGGCGGGCCGATAATGGCGATGTTGAACCCGCCCCGAATTTTCTCACCGCGATGATTGTCATCCAGATGCAGCCTCATCTGGTCCTGAAGCGATTGAATTGCTGTCCGGGCCGTTTGCGCCAGATGGTCGGGCACGCCGTCCTCGTCGGGAAAGTCGATTTCTCCCTCGATGGCAGCCATGATGGATACCAGCTGCGTGCGCCAGTCCTCATAAAGCGATTTGAGGGCACCGGTCATTTGTGCCAGCGCCTGTTCACGTTGAGCCGAGGTTTCTGCATCGACCAGATCGGCCAATCCTTCAGCTTCGGTGAGGTCCAGTTTTCCATGCTCGAAGGCGCGGCGGGTGAACTCCCCCGCTTCGGCCGGCCGGGCGCCCAGCTCCAGCAAGCGATCCACAAGCGCCTCGATAATGGCGGGCCCGCCATGGACCTGGAATTCAGCGCAATCCTCACCGGTAAAACTGGCCGGGCCGGGGAAAAACAGAATCAGCCCCTGATCAATGCCCTGTCCGCCAGCATCATGGATAAAGCGCAAGGCTGCTTTTCGCGGTGCCGGGCCCGGTCCGGCGAGGGCCGCCTCGAGAATCGCCTGCGTTTGAGGACCTGACAGCCGGATCACAGCCACGCCCGAGCGTCCCGGCGGCGTGGCCAGGGCAAATATGGTATCAGCTGACATGAGCGTTATTCTTTGGGTGTCTGCCCGGCCTGGCGCATCAATGTCATGAACTGATCCTGCATCTGGCCGCCGAAGCTCATCCAGTTCTTCATCAACACGTCCGGTTCGAGTGAAGACATGTTCTCCTGCATGCGTTTGGACATCTCCTTGACCATCGCCTCATTCAGTGGCGTGACGTCGGGAAGCCCAAAAAAAGTGCGCGCCTCGTCCGGCGTACAATCGATATCAATCTTGACCTTCATGGACAGATTCCCTTGTTGTCAGCGCTCAAGCTTATATCCTCTCGCCCGAGACGCAGCAAAAAGCAAATCGAGGGAGACACCCCATGGCATCCGAAATGATCAAAATTCACAGTCCCGATGGCGAGTTTCAAGCCTATCGCGTCACCCCGAAGGGCGGCAAGGGTCCAGCGATTATCGTCATCCAGGAAATTTTCGGCATCAATCAGGTTATGCGCGATATCTGCGATGATCTGGCCGGCCAGGGCTATGTTGCCCTCTGCCCGGATCTTTTCTGGCGGATCGAACCGGGTATTGACATCACCGACCAGACTCAGGAGGAATGGGACAAGGCCTTTGATTTGTTTGGTAAATTCGACCCAGATACAGGAGTTAAGGACATCGCGGAAACCCTTGATGTTGCCCGCCGCGATCCGGCTGCCAATGGCAAGGTGGGCGCGATTGGTTACTGCCTTGGCGGATTGCTGGCCTATCTGACCGCCTGCCGCACAGACGCTGATGCCTGCGTCGGATATTATGGCGTCAACATTCCGAAATATCTCGCTGATGCCAGCAAGATCTCCGGTCATCTGATGCTGCATGTCGCGGGCAAGGACGAGTTTGTGGACGCCACGGCCCGGAAAGCCATGCATGACGGGCTGGACGATAATCCGCATGTCACACTTCATGACTATCCGGACAATGATCACGCTTTTGCCCGGCAGGGCGGCGCGCATTTTGATGCCAAGGCGGCCGATCTGGCCAATGCTCGCACCCGCGCTTTCCTGCAGACGCATCTTGGTTAGGATATAACGCCCGTGTTGACAGGTCTTCCACTTCTCTTTCTGGCCCTGCAACCCTCTCCGGGCCTGATGCCTGTCAGCACGCTTCTCGATTGCGCCCGGGAGGCTGAAGCCACACTGGTCGCCGTGCATCGCGCCGGCGGATTCGAACCGGGGATTGCGGAAAACTCCCTGTCCGGCCTACGCCGCGCGGCTGAGCTGGGGGCGGCCTTTGCGGAAGTTGACCTTCGCGAGACCGCAGATGGTGAAATCATCTTGATGCATGATGCCACGCTGGACCGGACGACGACCGGCGCGGGTAATGTGCGGGATCATACGCTGGCGGAATTGCAGGATTTATTTTTGGTGGATGCTGCGGGTCATAGGACTGCGGACCACATTCCAACACTTTCAGAGGCCTTTACCGTAGCGCGGGAGGCAGGGATCTATCTGGAGCTGGACCTGAAGGGCGTTTCACCGGCCCGTGCAGCTGAGCTGGCCGTTACAGCGGGCATGGAAAGCCAGAGCCTGATCATTGTCTATGATGTGGCAGATGCTGGTCCGGTGCAGGCCGTCTCTACGGAGATCGGCCTCTCCCTGCCGTTCACTGACCACGACGCAGTCCTTGCCAGCGAGCTGGAATTTTCATCCCTGCTGGCTTGGGCCGGGCGCGGGATTCCGGACGCAGAGACCGAAGCTTTCCTGACCGGGCTGAGGATTGAAACGGCCATACATGATTTTCCGGCCGAGGCAGATGGCACAATCGATTATGCTCTCATCGACCAGAGGCAGGTGGAATTGCTGGCGTCCAATGATCCGGAAGCCGCGCTTCGTGTGTTCGGACGGTGGGAGGCCTATTGCCGCGCGCATTAGTCAGCGGTGGCACGCTTCCAGCTTTCCAGTGCTGTAACGCGCTTGAAATAAGTGTTCACTTCGTCCGGGACGCCCTCAAACTGCTTCACAAGCTTCATCAGGTAAAGCATGTAGACAACAGACATGTCGGCCAAAGTCAGCCTGTTTCCAGCCAGCCATTCCCGGTCCTCAGCCAATCCCCGCGCGGCGATTAGATTAGTGTGCTTGAGAAATTCCGATTTACCCCAGCGCGCCAAGGCCGGATTGCGCTGCTCTTCCGGCAATAGTGCCGTATGTGCCAGCGTGAGATTGACCGTCATGCTCATAGTCGCTTCACCGAAATGCAGCCATTCCAGATAACGGGCAAAGTCCGCCTCGTCCTGACCAACGACAAGCGGGGCCGGGCCATACTTCTCCGTCAGGTACTGCATCATCGCGACGGATTCCAGCATAACGGTGTTGCCGTCCTTGAGGGCCGGGATTTTTTGCAGCGGATTGATGTCCTTGAACGCTTCGCCACCGACATTGCCGTGCTTGAACTCGGGCCGTTCCAGGGTGTAGGGTAGACCCATTTCCTCCATAACCCAGCGCGGGCGTATGGCCCGGGTCATGGGCGCGTAATACAGGGTGATGTCTGGTGTGGGCATGATTGACCTATGTATTCATTGAGTCGAAGAAGTCCGAATTGGTCTTTGTTTCCTTAAGCTTGGATAAAAGGAAATCGATCGCGTCCTGGGCCCCCATCGGGTTCAGGATGCGGCGCAGGACATAGGTTTTCTGCAGATCGACCTTGTTGATAAGCAGTTCTTCTTTCCGCGTGCCGGATTTGAGAATGTCGATAGCCGGGAAGACGCGCTTGTCTGCAACTTTCCGGTCGAGAACGATTTCCGAGTTACCCGTACCCTTGAATTCCTCGAAGATCACCTCGTCCATGCGCGAGCCGGTATCGACCAGCGCGGTGGCGATAATGGAGAGTGAGCCGCCATGTTCGATATTCCGGGCGGCCCCGAAAAAACGCTTCGGGCGTTGGAGGGCATTGGCATCCACACCGCCGGTCAGAACCTTGCCGGAAGAGGGAACAACCGTGTTGTAAGCCCGGCCAAGGCGGGTAATGGAATCGAGCAGGATAACAACATCACGGCCATGTTCGACCAAACGCTTGGCCTTTTCGATGACCATGTCAGCAACCTGGACGTGGCGCGTCGCCGGTTCGTCAAAGGTCGAGGAGACGACCTCACCTTTCACGGTGCGCTGCATGTCGGTCACTTCTTCGGGCCGTTCGTCGATCAGAAGCACTATGAGATAGCAGTCCGGGTGGTTGGTCTCGATGGCATTGGCGATGTTTTGCAGGATCATGGTCTTGCCGGTGCGGGGCGGAGCAACGATCAGGGCGCGCTGACCTTTGCCGATCGGGGCGACAATATCAATAATCCGGCCGGTCCGGTCCTTCTTGGTGGGATCCGGCAGCTCCAGATTGAAACGCTCTTCAGGGTAGAGCGGCGTCAGATTGTCAAAGTGTATTTTATGACGCGCGGCTTCGGGATCGGCAAAATTGATGAGGCTGATCTTGAGCAACGCAAAATAGCGTTCGCCGCGGCGCGGGGCCCGGATTTCACCTTCTACCGTATCGCCCGTGCGAAGGCCAAATTTCTTGATCTGGTTGGGCGAAACATAGATATCATCGGGGCCGGCCAGATAATTGGCTTCCGGTGACCGGAGAAAGCCGAACCCGTCCTGGAGAATTTCCAGCGTACCGCCGCCTGAAATCTCGACGCCGCGCTCAGCAACTTCTTTCAGGAGCGCAAACATGATGCCCTGCTTGCGCATGGTCGCGGCATTTTCGATGTCGAGCGCTTCTGCGATCTCCAGCAATTGAGCGGGTTTTTTTTCCTTCAATTCCTGAAGGGTCATGCGGGTCATGCCTGCCAGCATGTCCGGCAGGGTCTTGGGTTCGGTATCGGCTTCGTCCTGATCGGCTTCGTTCTCATTGTCGAGATCGTCGTCATCGGACTCCATATCGTCATTGTAATCAGCCATCGGGACTCACTTGCATTGGGAAAGGGATGAAAGTTTCAAATTCAGCCTGTTTATCGGACAGATTCCGCCATGCGGCAGACCGATCAAAAACGGATGTGTCAGGGTCTCCGGGTTCGCCGCATGTCTGGCGCACACCGGTAAAGGAATTTCGCGAATGCGAAACTTGTCTGACGAGTGACACAGGCCGGAAGCGCCGTCAAGCCGGAACTAGCGCAGGGCGACGGTTGCCACCAGAACAATGACGATTGCCAGTGCGGCCGGTATCTCATTGTAAATACGATATTTCCGCTGGGGCCACTCATTTGTGCCCGCTTCAAAGTGCTTTTTGCGGATCGCAAAGATGTGATGAAGGCCGGTCATCAAAACAATGGCGGTAAATTTCACCAGCCAGTCCCATTCATGAAAGATCGACCAACCACCCGCGCGC
>PFFX01000162.1:13991-30689 GCA_002783385.1 Rhodobacterales bacterium CG15_BIG_FIL_POST_REV_8_21_14_020_59_13
CAGCAACAGGCCAAAGATCCAGGCGGCAATCATGGCCGGATTCATGATGAGCTTTAGGAGGCGGTGTTCCTGAAGTTTGAGAACCTTATCGAGCTCGCCGCCAGGTGTTGCCGTGCAATGATAGACAAACAGGCGAGGCAGATAGAGCAGGCCCGCCATCCATGCGATCACTGCCAGAATGTGCAACCCCCGAAGCCAGTCATAAGCGGCAATCAGCATATCAGACATGTTTGCTCACATGATTGGGGCATTTGGAAAAACCTGCCGGACAGATCCTTTTGCCGCACGGCGGTTTCAGGCCGGACGGGCCGTTCATCGCCTCCAGTGTCAGCCTGGCCAGAGTCTCGATATATCCGTCCTGTACGCCCAATGCAGGGACTCGCAAATAGGTCTTTATCCCGTTTTTCGAGGCCAGTTCACCATATTCCTCATCGAGTTCGACCAAAGTCTCGATATGCTCTGAAACAAAGGCGATCGGGGTGAGAAGGATGGATTTTCCATCGCGGGCGCTGTGCTCAATCGCCTCCTCGGTGGATGGCCCGATCCATTTCAGCGGGCCAACCCGAGACTGATAACAAATCTGCCAGTCGGGCAATTCTGGCAGCTCTCTGGCAATGGCAGTAGCGGTTTGCTCAATCTGCCATTGGTAGGGATCGCCCTGTTTTACCGTGCGTTCGGGCAGACCATGAGCAGAAAACAGCAGACGCGTGTTGTCCGGCGCGCCAGAGTTGGTCCATTTATCTCGGATCAGACCGGCATGGGCTTTAATAAAGTCCGGATGCTCCGGATAACAGCAGACAATGCGTGCCCCGCCGCCTCCGGCTTGCTGCCATCCGGTCAGCGAAGAGCCTGTGGTCGAGGTTGAGTATTGCGGGTAAAGAGGCAGCAGGACCACTTCGTCAGCGTCCCAGTTTTTTACCGCATGGACAGCTTCTGCCACAAAAGGATGCCAGTATCGCATGGCGATAAAGGTCTTGTATTCATCGCCAGTTTTTTCCGCCTGCAATCGGTCGATCAAGGCTTGGGCCTGTTTTCCAGATTCCGGTAAAAGGGGTGATCCTCCGCCCATAAGCTCATAATTCTTGCGTGCGGACGGTGCCCGCGTTTTGGAAATAAACCAGGCGAGCGCCTCGCGTATCGGGCCGGGTGCGCCGATAATGGCGGGATCACGGAACAGATTTCGCAGGAAGGGTTGGACATCGTCCGGTTTATCCGGGCCGCCGAGATTGAATAATACGATCGCAACCTTGCGCGCCATTCCTATTCACCTCTGATTTTCCTGACCAGTTGCTCGACATGAGCAATTGGAACGTCCGGGGTAATGCCATGGCCCAGATTGAAAATGTGCGGCCGGCCCTTAAAGGCAGAGATGATGCGATCAATTTCGGCGTCAAGCACTTCACCACCCACCCGCAAGACGGCAGGATCCAGTTGCCCTTGCAGCGGCATGGTTTCAGGTAAATTGTTCAAAGCCCATTCTGTGTTGAGGCCATGATCAAGCGCCAGAGCCGTAACACCGCTGCGCTCGGCATAGCCGATATAATTCGGTCCAGCCCCTTTTGGAAATCCGATGACCGGGCAGGTAATTCCGGCAGCCCGGACACCGTCTGTGATGCGGCGTGTGGGGCGAATGACGATGTCCTCGAACATGGGCGGCGGTAGCCCTTCCGCCCAGCTATCGAAGAGTTTCAGCACTTCGGCACCGGCTTTGGCCTGCATTACCAGATAGCGGATAGTGGCGTCGGCGATCAGATCGAGAAGCCGCGCCATGGCCTCGGGATATTCCCAATACATCCGCCGTGCATTCCAGCGGTCTTTCGAGCCGCCGCCTTCGATCATATAGGTTGCGACGGTCCAGGGCGATCCAGCAAATCCGATCAGAGCGGTCTCCTCCGGAAGTGCGACCGAGAGGTTTGCGACGGTCTGACCGACCGGACCGAGTATGGCTTCGACATCACCGATTTCAAGCCCGGCAATGCCGTCTACTGACAACGGATCAAGTTTCGGACCCTCGCCGGTCTCAAACCACACCTTTCTGCCCAAAGTCATTGGGATTAAGAGGATATCTGCAAACAAAATGGCGGCATCAAAGTTAAAGCGGCGGATTGGCTGCAAGCTGACTTCTGTTGCCTTTTCAGGTGTCAGGCAGAAGTCGATGAAACTGTTCGCACTGGACCGGACGTCCCGGTATTCCGGCAAGTAGCGCCCGGCCTGACGCATCAGCCATACCGGTGGACGGTCGAGGGCTTTCCCACCCAGAACTTTAAGAATGGTCTTGGTCATGACCGGAGGGTTAGGGGGCAATATCGCCGAAAGCAATCCGCATTAATCACTTCTCCCCTCTTCTTTCAGACTCTTGTTTTATGAATTGAGAGAGTCATTGGCGTGTGGGTTATGTGGGTAAGTTATTTATCCCCATAATTCACGCTATTCTAATCTGTTCGTTAAAATCAGAATGTCATTCTGTTGAAAAAATGGAAAATCTGAATAAACTCCAAATATTCAGCCATTTGTTAAATTTCTATGAGAGATAATATGTGAAAAATCGGTCTTTTGATGTTAGTTTTGGCAGAATTTGACCCTTCTTTCACAGCGCTGGGTGACTGTGTATCCGGAATGGACAAAACGGGCGTCTATCCCCGATGATCGGGGGTGAGACAAATTCAGCCGTGAGGGTGTTAACGAGTCCCTGACTTGTTAACACTTCATTAACCCCGATCCGGACCGATAGTGCGCATGCCCAAGTCCAAATCTGTCCCCCGCAGCTTTCATGTTCATCTGGTATCGGATTCAACTGGCGAAACGCTGGGTGAGGTGATGCGCGCATCCGTTGCCCAGTTTGAAAATGTCGAATTGATTGAGCATCTATATGCGCTGGTCCGGTCACCTCGTCAGCTTGAGCGGGCGCTTGAGGAGATTGAACGGGACCCCGGCGTTGTCATGTACACCATAGTTTCGACCGATATGCGCCGCCGGCTGGAAGATCATTGTCATAAAATCGGTGTGCCGGCGATTGCGATCCTGGATCCGATTATCGCCACGCTTTCAGGATATCTGGCCATGCCACCATCCAGCCGTGCTGGAGCACAGCATGATCTGGATGCACAATATTATGAACGGATTGAAGCGTTGAATTACGCCATCATGCATGATGATGGACAGGGTGGAAATCTGGAAGGTGCTGATGTTGTGCTCTTGGGTGTCAGCCGGACTTCGAAGACACCAACGTGCATCTACCTTGCGCATCGCGGCGTGAAAGCGGCGAACATTCCCTTGGTGCGCGGGGCGATGGAGCCAGCCGGACTTGAAAACCTGAAAAATCCACTGATCGTCGGACTGACGGCCTCACCGGAAAGGATCGTCCAGATCCGGCGCAACCGGCTTTTATCGCTGAAGGAGGGCCGGAATACAGAATATGTCGATGATACATCGGTAAAAGACGAGATCATCACGGCCAAACGACTCTATGCCCGCCATGGCTGGCCAACTATTGACGTGACGCGCCGCTCGGTTGAGGAGACAGCCGCAAAAATTCTCAATCTGGTCAATGACCGCAAGGCCAAATCCTCATGACCCGGCTGATTCTGGCGTCCGGCAGCGGAATACGCCGCCAGATTCTCGAAAATGCGGGTGTGACGTTAAGTGTCCAGACATCCGGGGTGGATGAAGAGGCGATCAAGGCGGAATGGAGTGCGATGCCCCCCTCCGGCCTGGCCGTCATGCTGGCTGAAGCCAAAGCAAAAGCAGTTCCGGCTCCCGATGATGCGCTGGTCCTGGGCGCTGACCAGATTCTTGGTCTTGAGGGCCGGATGTATGACAAGGCCTGGACGAAAGACGAGGCCCGTGCGCGCTTGCAATCACTGCGTGGAAAAACCCATATTCTTCATTCGGGGCTGGCTGCGGTCCGCAAGGGCGAAACCATATGGACCCATGCCGAGGACAGCCATCTGAGCGTCCGGGATTTTTCCGACACATTCCTGGATCATTATATGAATATCGCGGGAGCGGAGCTTACCGCCAGTGTCGGTGCCTATGCGTTTGAAGGTATGGGCGCTCAGCTTTTCGAGAAAATCAATGGAGATTATTACGCCATTCTCGGCTTGCCGCTTCTTCCGGTACTGGACCTTCTGCGCCGCGAAGGGGTGATCCCGGCATGATCACCGGGCGCACACGGATCGCCGGCGTCATCGGTTCGCCTGTGACACATTCCCTGTCACCCTTATTGATGAATAGCTGGATTGAAGCCGCCGGAATTGATGCTGCCTATATGCCGTTTCCGGCCCTCTCCATGCTGTCAGCAGACGACCTGCGTGCTCTGGGCATGTCAGGTCTGGCCGGACTGAATGTGACCCTGCCCTTCAAGACGCTCGCGGCTGAATGCGCCGATCAAAAATCCGAAGCCGTGATCGAAACCGGCGCTGCCAATCTGCTGCTCTTCAATGAGGGCGGGATCGAGGCCCGGAATACGGATATTGACGGCATTGAGTCTGCGCTGGGCGGGGCCGGACAGGCCTTCAGCAAGTGCTCGGTACTGGTTCTGGGGGCGGGCGGGGTTGCGCGCGCGGTCTGTGCAGCGGCGCGGCAGGGCGACGCCTCTCACTTACTGGTTTGCAATCGTACCCGTCAAAAGGCCGACGAGCTCGCTTACATCTTTAATGCTGAGAGCCTTGACTGGGCCAATGTCCAGGATGCGCTGATTTCAGCGGATATTGTCATCAATGCAACGAGCCTCGGCATGGATGGACACTCCGGGCCGGACATCGACTGGACGATGTGCAAGGCTGGCGCGATTGTGTTTGATACCCTCTATACTCCGGCCCGCCGCCCATTTACGCAGGGCGCGAAAGCGGCCGGGTTGACCACGATTGACGGCCTTTCCATGCTGATCGGTCAGGCGCGGCCTTCCTTTGAGGCACTTTTTGGCGTTCCCGTACCCGACACGGTTGATGCCGAAGCGCTCTTGAGAAAGGCGCTGGGTCAATGAGTATCTATAAGCTCGGCCTCACCGGATCCATCGGTATGGGCAAGTCAACCACGGCCAAGATGTTCCGCGACGCCGGAATTCCGGTGTTTGATTCTGATGCGGTGGTGCACTCCCTTTATGCCAGAGGCGGAAAGGCAGTGCCGATCATAGAGGCCGCCTTTCCCGGCAGTGTCATAGGTGGCGAAGTCTCGCGAGCAAGGCTCTCGGACGCCCTGGCCGCCAATCCTTCCGGCTTTGACCGTCTGAATGCTATCGTCCATCCTCTGGTGGCAGCAAAGCGTCAGGCCTTTCTGGAAGAGGCCCGGCTAGCGGGCGCTTCCCTCGTCGTCTTTGATATACCGCTGTTGTTTGAAACCGGCGCGGAAACAGGTGTGGACGGAATCCTTGTTGTCACCGCACCGGAAGCGGTGCAGCGCGAACGGGTGTTGGGGCGTGAGGGTATGACAGAGGCCAAATTCAAACAGATTCTGTCGCGGCAAGTCCCCGATGCGGAAAAACGCAAGCGCGCCGATTTCCTGATCGACACCTCCTTGGGCCTTGATGTGGCGCGCAAATCTGTGGAAGAGCTGATCTCCGGTTTGAAGGCCGGGTCAAATCAGGCCAGAGAGTGATTCATGCGTGAAATCGTCTTTGATACCGAGACAACCGGCCTGGACCCCCGCACAGGGGACCGCATTACCGAGATGGGTTGTGTTGAGGTTGAGGATTTCATTCCGACGGGCCGGACCTGGCACGCTTATGTCAATCCGCAACGCAGCGTTCCGGCAAAAGCCACTGAAATCACCGGGCTGACAGCCGAGTTTCTGGCCGACAAACCGCTTTTTGCGGATGTTGCAGACGGGTTTCTGGACTTTGTCGGCGATGCCAATGTGGTGGCGCATAATGCGCCTTTTGACCGCGGCTTTATCAATATGGAACTGGACAGGATTGGCAAACCCGTCATCGCCAATGAGCGCTGGGTGGATACCGTTGTCATGGCGCGCAAAATGTTTCCCGGCGCGCATGCCTCACTGGACGCGCTATGCAAGCGCTTTGGCGTTTCACTCGAAACCCGGGACAAGCACGGGGCCATCATTGACGCCCTGTTGCTGGCGGATGTCTATCTTGAGCTCAATGGAGGCCGCGAGCGTGCGCTGGATCTGTCCGGGGAGGGTGGTGAAGCGGGAGGTGCTGTTGTCTTTCCGGTTCGTCCTGCCCGCCCGCAGCCGCTCGCCTCGCGATTGACGGAAGATGAGGCTGCCGCGCATCTCACATTCGTCGAGACACTGGGCGAGCGCCCGGTCTGGAAAAAGACCGGGCTACTCTGATCAGCTTTAATTACTGGACTTGTGCGTCGCCATTGGGCGGCGTGTTATCGGCAGCGGCTTGCTGTTTGGCCAGCTGCTGACGGTAAAGACCGGCAAAGTCGATCGGCTCCAGCATCAGTGGCGGGAAGCCCCCATCGCGTGTTGCATCGGCAAAGACCCGGCGGGCATAAGGGAAGATGAGGCGCGGGCATTCGACCAGCAGCATGGGCTGGCGTGAGACATCGTCGAAATTGACGAGATCAAACAGGCCACAATAGGTCAGCTCGCAAATGAAGGTGGTTTCCTCGCCGCGCGACGCACGGGCCGACATGATAATGGCGATTTCGAAGGTATTGCCTTCCAGCGCCTTGGCCTGAACATCGATATTCAAATCGATATTCGGTTGCGCCTGATTGGCGCGCAGCGTGGCCGGAGCCCCCGGATTCTCGAACGATAAATCCTTGATGTACTGCGCCAGGATGCGCATTTGCGGCATGTCTTTTTGATCATTCTGCGGCGGTGTCGCGCCAGTTTCCGGCGTATCAGCCATTTTCGTCTCTCCAGCCCGTAAGCGAAGGCCCGGCCTGTCCGGGCGTTAAGGGAAGGCGCGCGGGTAACATGTGCGCGAGGCCGGAGCAAGACAGTGGCTGCGGGCTGACTCCCGGACCGGAGCACCCTATGTTAGGGTTGAAAGCAAATTTGACGGAGCCTTTTTCCTTTATGGAACTGATTACTCTCCTCATAGCCGCTGGCGCTGCCGCCTTTTTCGGCTATCGCCTGTTCATGGTTCTGGGCCGCAAGACCGGGCATACGCCTGATCTGCGCCCGGTCTCGCCTGCACAGGAAGAAAAACCGAAACCGGCAGAAATTTCACCTGCCATGACCGAGGGCGAAGCTGTGTCCAAATGGGTCGTGGACATGGATCCGGCGCTGTTCCTGGATGGCGCAAAAAAAGCCTATACGCTTGTTGTGGAAGGCTTTGCCAAGGGCAATCGTGACTCCCTGAAACCGCTGCTCACGCCAAAAGTCTATGGCCGCTATGAAAAAGCCATTGCTGATCGTGAACACCGCAATCAGAAAACAGTGACAGAAATCGACCGCATTTCCGAGACTGAAATCCTTGAAAGCCATCAAAATGGTCAGATCTTTACGGTCAAGGTGCGGTTCAAGGCCGACATCTCAACGGAAACGAAAGACAAGGACGGGCAACGTGTCTCCGGTGATTTGACCCGGCTGAATACGGTTGAGGAGATCTGGACCTTTGAAAAGGATGCTGGAAGCCGTGACCCGAACTGGAAGCTGGCGGGCGTCAGGACCGCTTAGCGCACTCGTGCTCTCACTCTTGCTCCTGTCGTGTACGCGGCAGGATGGCCCGTCTCCGGAGCCCCTGCCAGAACCCGAACCCGGCCCGGTGGGGGAGTCTGAACTCCATTATCAATTGCTCGACTGGCCGGATATCCGGTCCTGGGCTGATCTCGACCCTGCCCCCGCCTATGGCGCTTTTTCAAGGTCGTGCGAATCGATTGGACGGATGCCACCGGAACAGGCGTTGTCGCCTCGTGCGGCGATTGGCGGCACAGTGGCCGATTGGCAGGCTGTGTGCCGTGACCGCGAGGCAATACCTCCCCGTCAGTTTTTCGAATCCCGCTTTGTCCCGGTCCGCATCACCGCCGGGGACACAATTTCTGGCCTGCTCACTGGCTATTACGAGCCGGAAGTCGAGGTGCGAAGGACCCGTCATGGTGAGTTTACCCAGCCCATCCGGTCGCGGCCGGAGGACCTCTTGTCAGCGGATCTTGGTGATTTCTCCGCTGAGTTGGCCGGGCAAAGACTGATGGGCCGTGTTGAGGGCAACCGTTTCATCCCCTATCGCGAACGCGCGGAGATCGAGACGGCAAATGCCGGGGACGTGCTTGCCTGGGGCCGCCCGATTGATGTCTTTTTCCTGCAAATTCAGGGATCTGGCCGGCTGGTCTTCGAGGATGGCGAAACGCTCCGCGCGGCCTTTTCTGCGCATAACGGCCTGCCCTATGCCTCGATTGGCCGGGAGCTGGTGGCGCGCGGCGAGCTGGAATTGCATCAGGCGTCCAAGGCGGGGATCGAAGCCTGGCTGAATGAAAACGGGCCGGAGGCGACCGCCGGGCTGTTTGCCGTTAATCCACGCTATGTTTTCTTCGGACTGGAGGCCCTGCCCGATCCGGAGCTCGGCCCGCGCGGGGCGGCAGGTCTGCCCCTGACGCCCATGGCCTCTATCGCGGTGGATCCCGCCTTCCTGCCCTATGGTGCGCCGGTTATTGTCAGTGCTGACTTGCCGGATGCGCCTGGCTGGCAGGGCCTGTTGGTGATACAGGACACAGGCGGTGCCATTCGCGGACCGATGCGGGGTGACCTGTTTTATGGCTGGGGCGAGACGGCCGAGCGCCGCGCCGGTTCGACCCGCTCGCAGGCAGAGTGGATTGTGCTTTTGCCGCATGCCGTGGCCGAAACCCTGTTCCAGCCGGCATGAGCGGACGCTATCTCAAACCTGATGAACGCCAGATCTGGCGGAAAGTGATCAAAAATGTCACGCCGCTTCACCCGTCGCACAAAGCTCTCGAAGCCGAACCCTTTCCCGAAACCGTCCGGCAGGATGTCGCCCGGTCCGGTCCACCCCCACCAAAACCGGACGCCCGGCCGGTTGCGGCAAATGTAAAACCGCCGCCTGCCGACCGTTCGGCGGAGCGCCGCCTGCGGCGGGGCCGGGTGGATATTGATGCGCGGATTGATCTCCACGGCATGACCCAGGCGGCGGCACGCTTGGCGCTGGGTCATTTCCTGCATGCGGCCCGGTCGCGGGGGTTTCGCTCGGTGCTGGTCATTACCGGCAAGGGCAAGGCCGGTGCGCGCAACCGTGAGCCCGGTGACGCGCCGCCCGGCGTGATCCGGAGACGCTTCCCGGAATGGCTGGAAGAGCCTGAATTGCGCCATCTGGTGTCGGGCTATGCCAGCGCCCATCGCCGTCATGGCGGAGACGGGGCTTTTTATGTGATGATCCGGGGCATTTAAAGGATGAATTTCGACAGATCCGCGTCGCCGGCGAGTTCGCCGACTGTCTTGCGGACAAATTCACCGTCTATCCGGATGGTTTCACCGCCGCGGTCGGACGCGGTGAAGGAGATATCCTCGACCAGCTTTTCCATGACGGTCTGAAGCCGCCTTGCGCCGATATTCTCGACGCTTTCATTGACCGAGGCGGCAAGCCCCGCAATCTCGTCAATGGCGTCATCGGTGAAGTCCAGGGTCACCTCTTCGGTTCCCATCAAAGCGGTATATTGTTTGATCAAACTGGCTTCCGGCTCGGTCAGGATGCGTTTGAAATCATCCTTCGTCAGGGCGCGCAATTCAACACGGATGGGCAGGCGGCCCTGTAATTCCGGCAACATGTCCGAGGGCTTGGCAATGTGAAAAGCCCCAGAGGCGATGAAGAGGATATGGTCGGTCTTGACCGGGCCGTACTTGGTGGAAACAGTTGTGCCCTCGATCAGTGGCAGCAGGTCGCGCTGCACACCCTCGCGGCTGACATCGGCCCCGCGCGCATCTGACCGGGCCGTGATCTTGTCGACCTCATCGAGGAAGACAATGCCGTCATTTTCCGTCATCCGGATGGCTTCTGCGGCAATGGCGCTTTCGTCGATCAGCTTGTCAGCCTCTTCAGCTATCAGTGGCTCATAGGCTTCCTTGACCGTTGTGCGGATTCGTTTGGACTTTCCGCCCATCCCCTTGCCGAACATGTCAGACAGGTTGAGAACGCCCGCCCCGCCGGGCATGCCGGGGATATCCAGTTGCTGGAAGGGGGAGGAATTGTCGGCAAGATCGATCTCGATCTCCTTGTCATCGAGTTCGCCATCACGCAGCTTCTTGCGGAAGCTGTCCTTTGTGGCATCACTGGCCCCACTGCCGACCAATGCTTTCAGCACACGGTCTTCCGCCGTCTTGTGAGCCCGGGCCCGGACGCCCTCACGCTTTTCATCGCGCACCATGCCAATGGCGATCTCGACCAGGTCACGGGCAATCTGATCAACATCGCGGCCGACATAACCCACTTCGGTGAATTTGGTCGCCTCGACCTTCAGGAAGGGCGCGCGTGCCAGCTTCGCCAGCCGGCGGGATATTTCGGTCTTGCCGACGCCGGTCGGTCCGATCATCAGGATATTCTTTGGTGTGACTTCCTCGCGCAGGCCCGGTTCAAGCTGGTTCCGGCGCCAGCGATTGCGCAGCGCAATGGCGACGGCGCGCTTGGCGTCTTTCTGACCGATGATGAAACGGTCAAGTTCGGATACAATCTCGCGGGGCGAAAAATCAGTCATGGGCAGGGCGGGCTTTCCGGTTTAATTCTACCCCCATGTAGTCTGCCCTGCCTGCTTCCACAAATCCCGGAACTGAGGATTTTCATGACAAACACCAAACGACCCCGCTTTCATCTGGCATTTCCGGTTCATGATCTGGAGGCGGCCCGCAGCTTTTATGGCGGGCTGCTGGGCTGCCCGGAAGGCCGCGAAGACCCGGGCCACTGGATCGACTTTGACCTGTTTGGTCATCAGATTGTGGCGCATCTTGCACCAGATGACTGTGGCGGGGCCATTGCCAATGATGTCGATGGCAGAAAAGTGCCTGTGCGCCATTTCGGCCTTTTAATGGACTGGACAGAATGGCAAGATCTGGCGGCAAAACTGCAGGCAGACGGTGCCGATTTCCTGATCGAGCCCTATGTGCGGTTCAAGGGGCAGGCGGGCGAGCAGGGCACGTTCTTTGTCATTGATCCCAGTGGCAATGCACTGGAATTCAAGACCTTCCGGGACGAGAAGCAGATTTTTTCGCGCTGATCAATCGTCTGCTTCCATCACCTCGATGGTCAAATGGTCATTGGTGTAGACGCAGATGCGCGCGGCGATCGCCATCGCCTTGCGGGCGAGGGTTTCGGCATCCTCTTCATATTCCATGAGGGCGCGTGCGGCTGACAGGGCGAAATTTCCGCCCGAGCCGACGGCCACCACGCCATCTTCGGGCTCCAATACATCGCCCGCGCCAGTGATCAGATAGGTGGTGTCCTTGTCGCCAACGATCAGCATGGCATCGAGACGGCGCAGATAGCGGTCCGTGCGCCAGTCCTTGGCGAGCTCGACACAGGCGCGGGCGAGCTGGCCTGAATGCTTTTCCAGCTTGGATTCGAGCCGTTCGAAGAGGGCAAAGGCATCCGCCGTGGCCCCGGCAAATCCGGCCACCACCTTGCCCCCTGCCAGACGGCGCACCTTGCGTGCATTGCCTTTCATGATGGTGGGGCCGACAGAAACCTGACCATCACCGGCGAGCACGAATTTACCGCCCTTGCGGACGCCCAGAATGGTGGTGCCGCGCCAGCCCGGCAGGGTGTCCGTTTGTGTCATGAAAGCCTCCGCATGTGTCGGAGGCAAGGTCGGTGTCCGGCCGCCCGCCGTCAAGGCCTGCTGATCAGGCGCTTGCGGCCCTTACATCGTCAGCCAGGCTGTTGCGGGCATAGGCTTCGAAATCGACAGCCGGAACGGGCTTGGAGAAGAGATAGCCCTGCGCCAGCGTGGCCCCTTCCTCGCGAAGCGCGGTGAGCTGTTCGGTGGTTTCAACGCCTTCCGCCACGGTTTTCAGCTTCAGCGCCTTGGCAAGTGCGAGAATGGTTTCGACCACCGCGCGTGAGTGCGGATCCTGTGACATGGAGCGGACAAAGCTCTGGTCGATCTTGAAGACATCAAACGGCATGCGCGTCAGATAGGACAGGGAAGAGTGCCCGGTACCGAAATCGTCAATGGCAAATTTCACGCCCCGGTCGCGCAGGGGCTGGACCTGGTCAATGACGCGCTGGGGATCGCGCATGGCGATGGATTCGGTCAGCTCGATTTCCAGCAATTCAGGCGGCAGGCCGGTCTGTTCAAGAATTTCCATGACCGTGTCGGCAAAGCCGGACCGCTCGAACTGCATGGCCGAGACATTGACGGCCACTGGCAGGCTCAAGCCCCGACTGGCCCATTCGGCGGCCTGGCTGCAGGCATTGCGCATCACCCAGTCACCGATTTCACCAATCAGACCTGATTCCTCTGCCGCTTCAATGAAGTGGCCGGGAGCCAGAAGGCCCGAGGTTGGATGGTTCCAGCGCACCAGCGCCTCGGAGCCCTCGATAATGCCATCACTCATGCGGACTTTGGGTTGATAGTAGACGACCAATTGATCTTGCTTCACTGCGTCGCGGAGCTCGTTTTCCAGGACCAGCCGCTCGAAGGCGGTCTGATTCATGCACGGCTCGAAGAAATGCGCGTCATTGCCGCCGGTTTCCTTGGCGTGCGCCATGGCCAGGTCGGCATGGCGCAGCAGGCTTTCCGGCTCGGACCCATCCTGCGGGAAGACGGCAATCCCGATGCTGACACCCAGGAAAACCTGATGACCAGACACATCGAAGGGCCGGCGGATGGCGGAAATGATCTGCTGGGCATAGCGGGCGACATCTGCCGAGGTTTCGGTACAAGGCACCAGCACGGTGAATTCGTCACCGCCAAGGCGGGCGACCATTGACGGCTCACCCTTACTGCCCCGCGCCAGATCGTGACCCCGCGCGGCTTCGCGCAAGCGGCGCGCCACCATTTCCAGCAAGCGGTCACCCTCACCAATCCCCAGCGAGTCATTGACCCGCTTGAAGCGGTCAAGATCCAGAAAAAGCACAGCGCCGCTGGTTTCGTCCTCGACGGCCTTGCGGGCCACACGTTCAACCTCCTTGCGAAAGCGCTCACGGTTCGGCAGCTCGGTGACCATGTCGACATAGGCGAGGCGGTGGATACGCTTCAAATTGGAGTCGATCCGCGACAGCATCCGATTGAAGGCGTTCGCCAGCACTTCGAGCTCATCGCCGGTTTTGACATTGATGCGGACGTCAAGTGATTTGGAAGACGCGGTGCGGGCCGCCTCCGTGAGGCGTGCAATCGGCCGCAAGGCCCAAAAAACCAGCCCGCCTGCAATTGGAAGAAAGATCAAAAGGGCAACCGCCGCGATGAGCGCATGACGCTGCAGGGCAGCGCGGGCCGCTGCATGCAATTCATCCGTTGACGACTGAGTATAGACGACCCCCACAAGCCGGTTGGCGGCACTATAGATGGGAGCTGCGATGTGCACGGAATTGCCACGAATTTCAGAGCGGGTCTCGCCTGAACCCAACGCCATGACAACCAGAGGGTCTGTGGCAAGGCCCGCATGAATGGCCATGGACGGATCACTGTGAACTAGCGTTCTCCGGCGCGCATCAGCAATGAAAGCCTCGGTTACATCTGCCCGTTCTACAAGGCTGGAGACGCGACTCTGAAGGCGCGTACGGTCTTCGGCAATGACATCATCCGATACATTAAGCGCGAGGATCTGGGCTTTCATGCTGGCACGCTCGATCAGCACGGCCTGATTTTCCTGCCGTACATTGCGGTTCTCGATCACCATGAGGAAGGTGGCGGTCGCAACCATGAGCAGGGCCGTCATGAGGGTGAACTTCATGACGAGCGACCGCATGAAGCGTGAGATCAGGCTGTGAAGCGGTGCCATGGAGCGCCCTTGGTCAGCTGGTCCGGACCGGTGCAGACATGCAGCTCTCAGACGCGAATGTGTCTTTCAAACCAACTCGAAACATGCCCTACCACCCGGAGATTGTTTTTCTCGTTCGGGGGCAAGATGGCAGAAAGGGTTTGAAACACGGTTAAAATGACAATCAGGTTTCGTTAACAGACCCGGCCTGCATTTGAACACCGCGGTTAATACCTGCGAAAGACCTGGGATCAGTCACCTATCTCTATGCCATACGTCTCCGCCAGCAGTTTCAGGCTGACATTCGGACGCGCGCCGATATGGGAAATGATCTCGGCTGCAGCGATCGCACCGAGACGACCGGAGGTTTCCAGATCATGGCCTCTCGCCAGGCCCGTGAGCATGCCGGCGGCAAAAAGATCGCCAGCCCCTGTCGTGTCGATGACCTTGCTGACGGGCTCGGCTGGAATGGAGAGGGTCTCTCCCCTGTCGATCAACACCGCGCCTTTCTCGGACCGGGTGATGGCGGCAATGCGGGTCTCGGCTTTTACCGCGTCCAGCGCCTCGTCGAAACCGTCGGCTTCATAGAGCGAAACCAATTCGGCCTCGTTGGCGAACAATATATCGATATGGTTGCGGACGAGCTGGCGGAAAGCGGCGCGGTGGCGGTCCACGCAGAAACTGTCTGACAGGGTCAGCGAAGTGAGACGGTTCGCGGCCTTGGCGATTTCTGCAGCCTTTACAAAGGCCTCCTTGGCCTCATCGCGGTCGAAGAGATAGCCTTCCAGATAGGTAATTCGGGCCGAAGCGATCTTGTCTGCATCAATATCGTCGCCCGAAAAAAAGACGGAGGCTCCCAGAAAGGTCGACATGGAGCGCTGGGCATCCGGAGTCACATTGATCAGGCAGCGCGCGGTCAGCGGGCCGTCCGTCAAAGGCGCTGTGGTATAATCGACTCCGGCGGCATTGAGATCATGGCGGAAAATCCCGCCGAGCTCGTCACCGGCCACCTTGCCGATATAGGCGCCGCGGGCTCCGAAAGACGCGATACCGGCGAGTGTGTTCGCTGCAGACCCGCCCGAGACTTCCTTGCCGGGCGCCATGGCGCCATACAGTTCGCTGGCACGGGTCTCATCGATCAGGGTCATGGCCCCTTTCTCGATCTTCTGTGCTTTCAGAAAAGCGTCGTCACAGGAAGCGATGACATCCACAATGGCATTTCCAACGCCGATAACATCGTAAACGGTCTGGCTCATTTGCTGCTCCTGTGCCTTAACTCTGTAAGGGCCTTTTCAGAACGGGTCATAGCGCGGGCCATAGCGCGGGCCCAAGCGCGCGGCAAGCTTGCGGGCTGTCCTTGTGCGCGCTAACCGCTGGAACATGAGACGCACTGCTTTTCTGACCGCCACCTGTCTGCTGGAAGGCCATGCCGATGCCCGCGCGGATGCGTGGGAGCACGCGCTGGAATTTTCAGCGCTCAAATCCGCTTGCAAGCATCGGCTAATCACACTGGAAGAAGCAGTCTGGGATGATCCGGCGTTTGATGCCTCCGCCCATGATGCTGTCATTGTCGGCACGTGCTGGGACTATATGCAGAAACCGGCCCTGTTTCTGGAAACAATGGACCGTATCAGCAAACAGACGCTGCTGCTCAATCCGCTGGCGACTATCCGCTGGAATGCGGACAAATCCTATCTGAGGGATTTGAGCGATCAGGGCATCCCCACCATTCCGACTGTCTGGGCAGAGACGGCCGATGCGGCAACACTGCGCGACGCATTTACCGCGCTGGACGTGGATGACATCGTCATCAAGCCGCGTATCGGCGCCAGTGCCTGGCGGCAGGCGCGGCTGAAAAAGGGTGCACCGCTACCGTCTGCCGCGGAATTGCCGCCGGAGGCCTGTCTGATCCAGCCCTTCCTGAAAGCCGCCGAGCGGGAAGGCGAGCTGACCCTGTTGTTTTTTGACCGGGTTTTCTCCCACGGGCTGGTGAAAAAACCCAGGGCCGGGGATTATCGCACGCAATCCATATATGGCGCGACGGAGGCAAAAGCCGACCCGCCCGCCGATGCGCTGGCCATGGCGCATGCCGCGCTGGAAGCGGTTTCCGGCCCGCTTCTCTATGCCCGTGTCGATCTCATGCGCGGAGCGGATGATGGTTGGAACGTGATGGAGCTGGAGCTGATCGAGCCCTATTTCTATCCCGAGCAGGGCCCATATATGGGGGCGCATTTTGCGGCTGCGCTTGACCGGCTGTTAGCAAAACCGGCGAGAATGTCATGACTTTGCCGCCATTGTGCGGCATGGTGAGACAATTGACCCGGAGATTCGACGATGCGCGCCTTCTTGATGACCATCACCCTTTTTGCTCTGGCGGCCTGTGCAACCCCTTCAAACGCCCCCGGATCGATCGAGGTGTCTGAAGGTCCGTGCTTTGGCCAGTGCCCGATCTATGATGTGACGCTGACGCCGGATGACCGCTATCTGCTTAACGGTGTGCGCTTCACGCGGATCAATGGTCTGTCCGAAGGCGGTCTTGATGCCGGCAGTTATGCGCGGATGGTGGACTTGCTGGAAGCCGCTGACTTTTTCCAGCTGCCATCTGACATCACCTACAATAATCCGTCCGTCTGTCCCGGCCCGCCACTCTCGGACATGCCGAGCCTGACCGTGACATGGACGAACCGCCGGGGATCGCACACGGTCGAGTGGTTCCAGGGCTGCAATAATGCGGCCATGCGCGATCTGCGCGACGGGTTGCGGGACGCTTTCGGTTATGAGGACATCGTCCGGCCGGGTTAGGCGGGCGTCTTCTCCTCATACCGGCAGAGATCGGCGATGGCGCAATTTACGCAATCGGGT
>PFFX01000121.1:0-6866 GCA_002783385.1 Rhodobacterales bacterium CG15_BIG_FIL_POST_REV_8_21_14_020_59_13
GACCATGACGAGGCCAACCGCATCGGCGATGCAGTCGTAAAAATGGGCCTCAAGCACGTCGTCATTACATCGGTTGACCGCGACGATCTGGAAGACGGCGGCGCACAGCATTTCGTCGATGTCATCAAGGCCATTCGCACCGCTTCGCCGGGCACGACCATTGAAATCCTCACACCGGATTTCCTGCGCAAGGAAGACGCGGTCGAAACCGTGATTGACGCCCGCCCGGACGTCTTTAATCACAATCTGGAAACCGTGCCGAGGCTCTATCTCTCTGTCCGGCCGGGCGCACGTTATTACCATTCCTTGCGTCTGCTCGAGCAGGTGAAAGAGCGCGACCCGTCCCAATTCACAAAATCAGGCCTGATGGTCGGCCTCGGTGAAAGCAAGGAGGAGGTCATGCAGGTAATGGATGATATGCGTTCAGCCGGGATCGATTTTTTGACCATCGGCCAGTATCTCCAGCCAACGCGCAAGCACGCCTCTGTTCAGCGTTTTGTGGAACCTGCAGAATTCAAGGCCTACGAAACCATCGCCCGGGCCAAGGGCTTTCTGATGGTCTCGGCGACCCCACTGACCCGCTCCAGTTATCACGCTGGAGATGATTTTGTGCGCCTTCGCGCCGCACGCGACGCTTCGCTCGCTGGTAGATGATTACCCGTCATTCCGAACGTCTGCTTGTGCGTCACGCACCGGATGACGTGTTCGCACTCGTCTCTGATGTCGAGCGTTATCCTGAATTCATTCCCTATCTGACGACGCTGCGCATCCTCAGCCGCGAGACAGCGGGTCCCCAAAGAGTTTTCGTAGCGGAAGCCGTGGCTCGCTACAAATTTGCCCGCGAACGCTTTGTGACGCGCGTCACAGCTGATGCGTCGGCTTTGCGCGTTTCCGTGAACCTGGTGGAAGGGCCGTTTCACATCCTGCGCAATGTCTGGCAGATGTCTGAGATGAACGATGGATCGACGGCGATTGATTTCGAGCTGGATTTCCAATTCAACAATATTGTGTTGGACATGCTGATCCGGGCCAACAAGCAGCGGGCCGTCCGCAAGATGATCGAATATTTTGTCAAGGAAGCAGACCGGCGATACCCTGTCACCGGCACGACAGATTATGATCCGTCAAGACCGTTCGACGCCAGAGAGTAACAGTTCGAGCGCCTGCTTCACCGAAGCCTGCCGCACAACATCGCGCCCGATATCGCCGAATTTCTGTTTCAGTGTTTCAACAAGGCCGGATGATGTGGCAAGGCCAAACCAGACCAGCCCGGCCGGTTTGAATTCACTGCCGCCGGGACCGGCAATGCCGGTGATGGAGACGGCCACATCTGCGCCTGCCGCTGTCAGTGCGCCCAGCGCCATTTCGCGGGCGACTGGCTCCGATACAGCGCCGAACTCGGCAATCAGATCCGGATCAACACCGAGGCTGTCGATCTTTGCCGCATTCGAATAGGTGATGAAGCCACGGTCATAGGTGTCCGACGATCCCGGCACGCGCGTAAGAGCACCTCCAACCAGCCCCCCCGTACAGCTTTCCGCAGTCGCCAGAAACACCTTCCGCACTTTCGCCGACTTGATGACACGAATTGCCAGTGCGGCAATTTCTGCTTCGACATCATTCATGACGTTTTACCGTTACGATCGCCTGCGCGGCAATCCCTTCACCGCGGCCGGTAAAGCCCAGACCTTCCGAGGTCGTGGCTTTTATATTCACCCAGCCGGGCGGCAGGTCCAGCAATGCTGCGACCCGATCCTGCAGGGCACTGCGGTGTGGACCAATTTTGGGCTGCTCACAGATCAGCGTGATATCGGCATGGACCACTTTTGCACCGGCTTGATTAACTAGCACCATGGCATGATCGACGAAAGCCGAAGAGGCTGCGCCCTTCCATTGCGGATCAGAGGGCGGGAAATGTTGACCGATATCACCGGCACCAATTGCACCCAGCAACGCGTCCACCAGGGCATGTAGCCCCACATCGGCATCAGAATGTCCGATCAGCTCGAATTCGCAGGGGATTTCAACACCACACAACCAGATGCCCTTGCCGAGCCCCAGGCGGTGAACGTCATAGCCACTGCCGCTGACCGTGATCATCGTACCTGTTTGGGCTGTCATGTGAAAATCCCCGGGAAAAGTAAGTTTGATATTGGCGGGGTCGCCCTCGATAATCGATACGGGAACACCGGCAGCCCGCATAAGGCTGGCTTCATCCGGATAATCCTTGCCTGAACCCTGTGTTTCAAAGGCGCTGAGCAAGGCGCTGAAATGAAAGGCTTGCGGGGTTTGCACACGGACCAGCCGACCGCGATCCACGCTATCACCGATGGCATCCTGTTCCCTGGTGAAAGTCGCGTCTGTGATGGGCAGACCCGGCACGACTGCATCTGACCCGGCCAGCACATCACACAGGCGCTGGATCAAGTCCTCCGAAACAAAGGGGCGGGCGGCATCATGAACCAGGACGTGATCAGGCGATTGGTTGGAGAGTGCCTGCAATCCGTTGTGAACCGACTGGTTTCTGGTATTTCCGCCATAACAGTAATTTGCACCGATAAATTCATTCGACAATTCAAAGTAACTCTGGTCATCGGGATGGATGACCACCATGACAGTATCGATGGCAGGATGCGCATGAAACGCCCGCAGTGTCCGTTTCAGAACCGGCTCCCCGCCCAGATCGCGGTATTGTTTGGGCAGGCCACCACCCGCGCGATGTCCACGGCCGGCAGCAACAATCAACGCGGCGGTCTTTACCTGTGACACGGGTGAGAGCGTCCCAACTTGCGATTTCAGCTATGTCCTCTATAGGTTCCGCCAGCTTTTTAGGCCAGCCGCGAAGTAACCGTATCATGATTCAGATTGGTCCTCACCGGATAGGCGCGCGCGCCATGTTGGCGCCGATGTCGGGCGTCACAGATTTGCCGTTCCGGAGTCAGGCGCGGGCTTTCGGGGCGATGATGGTGGTCAGTGAAATGGTCGCCAGCGAAGATTTTGTGACCGGCGGCAAGCAGGCTTGGGAAAAAGCCGCGCTTGATGACGGTGCGGGGTTGAAAATCCTGCAACTGGCAGGTCGTGAGGCCCGATGGATGCACGAGGCCGCCAACATCGCCGAAGGCGAGGGCGCTGACATCATTGACATCAATATGGGCTGCCCGGCGCGCAAGGTGACCAATGGCCTGTCAGGTTCTGCCCTGATGCGCGATCTTGATCACGCCATGAGCCTGATAGAGGCAACGCTGAGCGCTGTGAAAGTGCCGGTGACGCTGAAAATGCGACTCGGTTGGGACCATGACAGCCTGAATGCAGCCGAGCTTGCCCGTCGGGCTGAAACGGCCGGCGTTCAAATGGTGACAATCCATGGCCGCACTCGTCAGCAATTCTACAAAGGGCAGGCGGACTGGGCACGCATCGGTGAAGTGAAGGCCGCTGTGTCTATTCCGGTCGTCGTCAATGGCGATATTTCAGATCTGACCACAGCGCGCGCTGCCCTTGCGCAATCCGGTGCCGATCTTGTCATGGTGGGCCGGGCTGCGGAAGGCCGGCCATGGCTGATTGCCGAGCTGGATGCCGCACTCGCAGGCCAGCCGCGCACGATATCGATCTCTGAAAAGCTATTCGCTTTAAGCGCCCAGCTTGAACGGTCGCTGTCCTTTTATGGGAATCACATCGGTTTGCGCATGATGCGAAAACACTTGGCCGCTTTTGCGGGTTCGGAGTTTGCAAGCGATACCGGACTGCGAAAAACCCTGTGCCAGGCCAGTGATCCCATGCCGGTTTTCCATACACTTTCCCGCTTGGCTGAGGGCTCAAGAATCGCGGCCTGACCACCCTGTGTCCCGTACGACACAAGGGCGTTGATTTTGAGCAACAACTCGGCGAAGCTCTTTGGAATGTCGGCGGATAAAAGCGATCATTCCCCCCCGGATTTTCCGGAAGCCGTAAACTTGCCCCGCGCAATCGTGATTGCGCTATGGGTCGGCGTTGGCATTTCAACTGCAATCATTTTCTTTGCCGCTATCATACTGATATTTGGCGATGATCAGACTTTTCCCGGGCGTCAGAACCTGGTCATTCTGTTATTCCTGAATCTGGTTCTGCTGGGTGTACTTGCCGGCCTGGTCGGGTTTCGTGTGGCGCGCCGTTTTGCCGGCCGCAGATATGGTGAGCCGGCCCCGCGCCTGCATTTGCGCTTTATCGCCATGTTCTCGCTCGCTGCGGCCGCTCCGGCTATCCTGATGGCGCTCTTTCTCGGCGGTGTGCTGACGCGCGGCGTCGAATACTGGTTTGGTGAACGCGTAAACACTGTGGTTGAATCAGCCGCTGAAACCGCTGCTGTTATCGTGGAACAGCAATCACAACAGGCGCTGAATGAAATCCAGCTGATGGCTTTTGATATCAGTGGCGCAGAGCCGGTCGCAGGCTTTTCGGGGGATCCAGACACCTACACAGCCTATTTCCGCCGCCAGGCTATCGTGCGCAGCTTTCCGTCTGCCTATCTGGTTGATAGCGATGGCAACATCCTCGTTCGCGCGGAAGATGCCGGTTCCCCTGACTATGTCAGACCGTCAGGGCGTCTTTATCAGTTGGCCCGCGACGGCGATCTTGGTGTGTCCGATCCCGAACAGGCAACGGGCAGTGAGCCAGCCTTGCGGGGCTTATTGCTACTACCGGCCTATGAGGATGCCTTTCTCTACGTCACGCTGGATGTCGATCTCTCCTTGCTGCTCCGCGCCCAAGCCGCGCTCGATGATTTCCGTTCCGCGACCGAGAGTGAAGCCGAAACCCGGCTGGTCTTCATCCTGGTCTATCTGGAAACGGCCTTCCTGATCCTGCTTGGTGCAATCTGGCTGGCATTGTCAGCTGCCACGCGGGTTGTGCGGCCTGTCGCCAGTCTTGTCCGCGCTGCGGAACAGGTCCGGCAGGGCAATCTGGATACGCGTGTCGAAGTCCACCGCGAGGATGATGAAATCGCCACGCTGGGCCGCGCCTTCAACCGGATGACCCGGCAGCTCCGCGGACAGCGCCGCGAACTCGTCATGGCCCATAACCAGTCTGAAAATCGCCGCGCCTTCACCGAAGCCGTCCTATCCGGCATCAGCGCGGGCGTTATTCGCATTGACGATCAGGACCGCATCACTCTGGCCAATCGTCCGGCCTGCGATCTTCTGGGACGGGATGAAGATGAGCTGGTGGGGCAGGAATTGGCGCAGGTGTCGCCAGAGCTGGAAAGCGTGGCGATCCAGGCGCGCCAGCGCCCGGGCGATATCGCCAGCTCCCAGATCGAACTGTCCGAAGATGAGGAACGTCCGATCAGCCTGAATGTCCGCGCTGGACTGGATCCGGATGCCGGGCTCATCTTGACGTTTGATGATGTCAGCCGCCTTGTGGCGGCCCAGCGCAGCGCCGCCTGGCGGGATGTGGCACGCCGTATCGCCCACGAAATCAAGAACCCGCTGACCCCGATCCAGCTCTCGGCCGAGCGGCTGCAGCGCCGCTACCGCAAACAGGTGAACGAGGATGATGTCGAGACATTCGACAAGTGTGTGGCCACCATTGTCCGCCAGGTTAGCGATATTGGCCGGATGGTCGATGAATTCTCGTCTTTCGCCAGAATGCCGCAGCCGAAAATCGAACCTGTCAGCATGACTGATCTGATACGCAATGTGGTCTTCGCCCAGCGCGTTGCCAGCCCGGCAGTGAGCATCGATTTTTCCCATCCGGATACCGATATTTATGCTGAATGCGATGAACGCCTCGCCGCTCAGGCTCTGACAAATATCGTCAAGAATGCCGCAGAGAGCGTGATTGCCCGCATGGAGTCCATTGCCGGAACCAAGCAGAAAGGCCGGATTCATCTGACGCTTTCAGCATCCGGCGGATATGCCGAGATCACGGTTCGGGACAACGGCCTCGGCTGGCCGCTTGCCAATCGTGAGCGCCTGACAGAGCCTTATATGACAACACGCGAAAAAGGCACCGGCCTTGGTCTCGCAATCGTGAAACGGGTGATGGAAGACCATCGCGGGCGGCTTGAACTCGATCAGCCCGAAGAGGGGCATGGCGCTATTGTTCGCATGAAATTTCCGATGTCTGGCCGGAATGGCCCGGATATCGCTTCTGTAACCGAAAATGCCCAGGTGTGAGACATGGCCAACGACATTCTCATTGTAGATGATGAAGAAGATATCCGCGATCTGGTTGCCGGATTGCTGGAAGACGAGGGCTATCAGGCCCGTGAAGCGGCGAATGCGGATGATGCGTTGGCCGCACTGCGGACCCGCAAACCATCGCTGGTCATTCTCGATGTCTGGCTGCAGGGCAGCCGGCTTGATGGTATCGAATTGCTGGAAGAGATGAAGAAGGTTGATCGGGAACTTCCGGTTATCGTGATTTCCGGCCACGGCACGATCGAAACGGCGGTCGCGGCGATCCGCAAGGGGGCCTACGATTTCATCGAAAAGCCATTCAAGAGCGACAAGCTGATCCTGACCATTGAACGGGCCATGGAGGCCAGTGAGCTGCGCCGTGAAAATGCTGAATTGAGGGCGAGGGGGCCGGGTGAGCCTGAACTCGTTGGAAAATCAGGCCCGATTTCTCATTTGCGGCAGCTGATCGAGCGGGTGGGGCCGACAAACAGCCGTGTCCTGATTAGCGGACCTGCCGGCAGCGGCAAGGAAGTGGTGGCCCGCCTCATTCATACCCACTCTCCCCGCGCCAAGGCTCCGTTTATCGCGGTCAATGCAGCAGGCATGGAGCCCGACCGCGTTGAAGAAGAATTGTTCGGTTCGGAGACAGAACAGGGTCTGGTTTCTCAGGTTGGCCTTCTGGAGCGCGCCCACGGCGGCACGCTATTCTTCGAT
>PFFX01000121.1:6880-25783 GCA_002783385.1 Rhodobacterales bacterium CG15_BIG_FIL_POST_REV_8_21_14_020_59_13
GCCCATGGCCACACAGAACAAGCTGCTTCGTATGCTGGTCGATTCCAGCTTCCGGCGTCTCGGGGGCGGGGGTGACGTCAAGATCAATGTCCGCGTGATTTCATCATCGTCCCGGAATTTACGTGATCATATCTCGGCCGGTCTGTTCCGCGAGGATCTATACCACCGCCTTGCTGTCGTGCCGGTGGATGTTCCCGGTCTGTCCGAACGGCGGGAAGATATTCCGCTTCTGGTCGATCATTTCCTGTCACGTATGACCAGCTATTCCGGTTTGATCAAACGCGAGATCGGCGATGATGCCATGGCCGCCCTACAGGCCCATGACTGGCCCGGAAACGTCCGTCAGTTGCGCAATAATGTCGAACGCCTGCTAATTCTGACCTCCGGCAATCCGGAGGGGCCGATCACCCTCGATTCACTACCGTCCGAAGTCGCTGGACGGGAAACCGATGATAGCGGCTTTGATGCAGAACGCATGATTGCCCTGCCGCTTCGGGATGCGCGCGAAAAGTTCGAACGTGAATACCTGAAATCACAGATAAACCGCTTTGGCGGCAACATTTCCCGTACAGCTGCTTTTATTGGCATGGAACGCTCTGCCTTGCATCGCAAGCTGAAGTCTTTAGGGGTAAATACCTCTGAAGCCCGCTCTGATGGCGAGCTTGCCGAGGAATAAGGATTTGACGCCATGAAGGCTGTCGTTTGTGGGGCCGGGCGCGTCGGGTATGGCATCGCCAAGGCGCTGTCCCGTGAAGGCAATGCGGTCACAGTCGTCGATTGGTCGCAGGAATTGATTTCACAGATCACAACGGATCTTGATGTCCGTGGCATTGTTGGTCACGGCTCTCATCCCGAAGCGCTTGAGCGGGCAGGGGCCGCTGACGCCGAATTGCTCGTGGCGGTCACCCATTCAGATGAAACCAACATGATCGCCTGTCAGGTGGCGCACTCATTATTCAAGACACCAATGCGAATTGCGCGCGTACGGGCACAAGCCTATCTCGATCCGGCTTGGCGGGGCCTGTTCTCGACCGGTAATCTGCCCATTGATGTGGTTATATCACCAGAGCTGGAAGTCGGCCGCGCTATCCTGCAGCGCGTGGAAACCCCCGGCGCATTTTCCACCGCTCTGTTCGCCGGTGGCAGGGTTCAGCTATTGGGCATCCGGATGGAAGAAGACAGCCCTGTGGCGGGGTCCTCCATTGAACAGATCCGCGAGATTTTCCCGGATCTTCGCCTGTCACTGTGCGGTGTCATGCGCGACGGAAAACTGTTTGTTCCGGCCGTCACCGATCCGCTTCTGGCCGAAGATGAAATCTACATCTCGATCGAGCCCTCCATGCTGGACAGGGCACTGCACATCTTTGGGCAGAAGACCGACAAGGTGCGCCGCGTGGTCATCATCGGCGCGGGTAATATCGGTGTTTACGTGGCGCAGGCACTCGAAAGGCTCGGGCATGTGAAGGTCCGTCTGATTGAGGCCGACAAGAAAAGGGCGGAAGCAGCGGCCGATCAGCTCAAGAAAACCGTGGTTCTGCATGGTGACGGGCTTACGCCTGACCTGTTGCGCGAAGCAGGTGCTGACAGGGCTGAGCTCGTTGTGTGCGTAACCAATGATGACAAGGTCAATCTGTTAAGCTCGGTTATGGCCAAAAGCGAAGGGGCGGGCAGATCAATCTGCCTCGTAAACGAGCAAGCCTTCCAACCCTTGCGTGAGCCGCTGCAGGTCGATGCGTTTATTGATCCCCGGACAACCACGGTCTCGACCATTCTCCAGCACATCCGGCGCGGGCGTATCACCGGTCTCCAATCCATTGCCGGGGGGCTGGCTGAAGCGCTCGAAGGCGTCATTCTGGCGACATCTCCGCTTTTGGGGAAATCCATTGATGAACTGGAACTGCCCGACAATGTCACGATTGGTGCTCTGGTGCAGGCCGGCAAGATTTATATGCCGGGTGAGGGCGTTATCGTGAAGGAAGGCGACAGGATGCTGCTGTTTGCGGAATCCGCAGCCGTGTCGAAAGTCGAACGCCTCTTCCGTGTCAGCTTGGATTATTTTTAGACTGAGATGAGCTCGCTCGGCTTCCTCCGGCCGCTGGGGCAGACATGGACCGCGCTTGCCGTGGTGCTTTTTGCCATCTCATTGCTTACGCTTGTGGCTCAGTCTTGGCTGGCAGCACGAGCGTTTCTGATCACCGCCGGAACACTGGGATTTGCCGGTGGCCTGATCTGGTCAGCCACATCTGGCATGAAGCTAACCGCCAGAGCAACGGAAGCCTCGGCTTACGTCTTGTCATTGTGGGCAATAACACCACTATTCCTGATTATTCCCTTCGTGATTCTTACTCCCGGAATGAGCTATCTTGAGGCCCTGTTTGAGGCCTATTCGGCTTTCACCACGACTGGCGCTATATTGCGGGCCCCTGAAAATGTGCCGGATACAGTCATTTTCTGGCGTTGTTTGCTGAGTTTTCTGGGGGGCTACCTGACATTGCTGACGGCGGCGGGCATTTTGGCCGCTTTTGATAAAGCCGGGCTCGAACTGCGTAAATCCATCCTCTTGACGGTTAGCAAGGAAAACATTTTTTCCAACCTGCATGTCGCTGCCCGGCGGATCGCATTCATCTATTGCGGCCTGACGGCGGTAGGGTTTCTGTGCCTTCTCGCCACCCGCCTCCCGGCGTTTGAAGCGCTTTGCCTCGCTTTTTCAGCCATATCGACGGGGGGGTACACTGTATCTTCCGGCGCCCTGGACGGTCAGGTCAATGGCTATGCCATTGTTATTCTTGCCGCCATCACCTTCATTGGTGCCAGTAATATCGCCTATCTTCGCAATCTGGTGTCGCGTCACGAAATCAGACTTGACATGGAACCGCTGGCCATGATTGCGGCGATTGCCGGGCTGGCCATCCTTTTCTTCCTTGGTACCGCCCATGAGGCAGGCGCACATCACGTCATCACAGATGCCATATTCGTGGTGACGACCACTGGGTTTACCGCCTCCAATTCTGCCGGGCATGTTCCGCTTGCCGCTGTGCTTGCGGCGATGATAGGCGGCGCTGTGGCATCAACGGCGGGCGGATTGAAGATCTCACGTCTCGTTATACTGGCGCGAACCACTTTGGCCGAACTGGCGCGTATGGCGCACCCTTCCGGCATCGTTTCGGTGAAATTTCACGGCCGCACGGCGGATAGCCCCGCTATGCTGGCGCTCTGGGCCACCGTGCTCGGTTATATCGGCCTGGTGGCCATTGGCGTCGTCCTGCTTGCACTGACCGGTGAACCATTTGAGGGCGCATGGAGCGCAGCCGCCACCGCCATCGCCAATGCCGGCCCTTTGCATGATCAATTATCGCCGGATCACGCTTGGGCCGATTTAGAACCTGTATCCCTTGGAATAACGGTCGTGCTTATGGTGCTTGGCCGCCTTGAAGTCCTGGCCGGTTTGGCAGCCATAGCCGCCATTTTCAGAAGGTTCTGATCGTCATGTCCCGCATTGCTTACGTCAATGGCCACTTTGTCTCGCACCGCCATGCCTGCATTCATATCGAAGACCGTGGCAACCAGTTTGCCGATGCCGTTTATGAAGTCTGGGGTGTCAGGAATGGCGCTCTGATGGATTTTGAGGGCCACATGTTACGTCTGGCGCGGTCACTGACGGAATTGCAGATCCATCGTCCCATGGGAGATGCAGCGCTGGGGACTATTTTGTCACGCGTAGTATCCCTCAATTATATCCGTAACGGGTTGATATATTTGCAAATATCTCGCGGTCAGGCACGCCGGGATCACGTTTTTCCACCACCGGATACACGACCGGGAATCATGATCACGGCCAAACCGATCAATTTCGAAAAAGCCGAATCGCGGGCCCGGAAAGGCATTTCCGTCATCACCCAGCCTGATACCCGATGGGCGCGCCGCGATATCAAATCCGTGTCACTTTTACCCAATGTGCTGGCCAGACAGGCTGCCGCCGAGGCCGGGGCAGGTGAGTGCTGGATGATAGATCGCGAAGGGTTCATAACCGAAGCGTCCGCCTCAAATGCCTGGATTGTTAACAGTGACGGCACGCTGATCACCCGCCCGGCAACGCATGACATTCTCAATGGCATCACCCGCCGCACGCTTTTTGACCTGGCCCGCAAAGCCGGTCTGAAAACACAGGAACGCGCATTCACACGCGATGAGGTCCTGGCCGCCCGCGAAGCCTTTGTCACATCCGCCTCGGCTTTGCTGACGCCGGTCGTGGAAATTGACGGAAAAGCGGTCGCAAACGGCCATCCGGGCACGTTTTCCTTGCAGCTTCGCGAGTCTTATGTTGCAACTGCGAACGACCGTGCTCGCAAACAGGTAAACCGCCCATCGGTCTGGCTGGTTGCGCGCCGGGGCGAACGCCCTGTAACTTAGGCAAAACGGTTCGGGAAAAAGAACAAGAACAACTGGAGCAGGCCAATGTCTGGCGAACGCAAAAGCAATAATCTGCAGGACGTCTTCCTCAATTCTGTCCGCAAAACCAAAACGCCGCTGACCATCTTTCTGGTCAATGGCGTCAAACTCCAGGGCGTGGTAACCTGGTTTGACAATTTCTGCCTGCTGCTGCGCCGTGATGGTCAGTCCCAGCTTGTCTACAAGCATGCGATCTCCACCATCATGCCCGCCGCGCCGGTTTCCCTGTTTGAAGCCGAGCAGGATGACGAGGACAGTGAAGCTTGATCGAAACCGAAACGCCCGCTGACAAGTCCATCGTCATTCGTGCCCGGATGGGCGGCGAGGATCCCGAGGAAGAGGCGCGGCTGGAAGAAGCCACCGGCTTGGCTGAGGCACTCGGTCTGGAAGTCATCGAATCCACATTTGCACCAGTTCGAAAGATTGATCCGGGCCGCTTTTTCGGCCGCGGCAAACTGGAAGACATGGGCACACATATTCACGAGATTGGCGCCAGCGTTGCCGTCGTCGATGCCGCTCTGTCACCGGTCCAGCAGCGCAATCTGGAAAAGGCGTGGGGGGTCAAGGTTATCGACCGGACCGGCCTGATCCTGGAAATTTTCGGTCTACGGGCCCGGACCCGCGAAGGCCGGTTGCAGGTCGAGTTGGCCCGGCTGGCCTATGAGCGCTCGCGCCTCGTTCGGACCTGGACCCACCTTGAGCGCCAGCGTGGTGGTCAGGGCTTTATGGGTGGCCCAGGGGAAACCCAGATCGAGGCGGACCGCCGGATTCTGGCCGACAAGATGGGACGATTGCGCCGCGAGCTCGAAGAAGTCCGCCGCACCCGCGCTTTGCATCGCAAATCACGGCAGGTCGCGCCTTACCCGATGGTCGCGATTGTTGGCTATACAAATGCGGGCAAATCCACCCTGTTTAACCGGATCACCGGGGCAGGGGTGTTTGCCAAGGACATGCCCTTTGCCACGCTGGACACAACCATTCGTGGCTTCAAATCGCCGGCAGGCACACAATTATTGTTATCGGACACGGTTGGTTTCATTACCGATCTACCGACCGAACTGGTCGCCGCGTTCCGCGCCACGCTGGAGGAAGTGCGCGAAGCCGACATCATCGTCCATGTGTTGGACGTCTCGGCGGTCGATTTCGAAACCCGCCGCCGTGAGGTCGAAGCCATTCTCGACGCCATTGATGCCGGCAGCGAGCATGGACAGCCAGTAATCGAAGTCTTCAACAAGATCGATCTGTGGAAGGATGAGGACGAACTGGATCCCGACAGCCTCGCCAATCTCCCCCGCAAAAGCGAAGATGCGATCTGCGCCATCAGCCTGTCAGCACAAACAGGTGAGGGGATTGCCCGCCTGTTACATGCCATAGACCGCGCCATGGCAGAAAAATCCGTCATGCTGAGGGTCAAGGCCGGCGTCCGCGATCAGCGCGCTCTGGCCTGGCTGCATGAGCATGGTGCTGTCATCTCCGAAACCGTGGATGATAAAGGCGTGACGACGGCCCATGCGCGCTTGTCCCCCGAGGCTGCAGGGCGGTTTGCTTCCCAGTTTCCTGAACTCGCTCCGAATTTCGAGGATGCGGTCTAGTTATTCTTGGGTCTTGGCCTCGACCCAGAGCGCTTCCATTTCCTCAAGCCCGGTTTCACGAATGTCACGATTTTGCGCTTTGAGCGAGGTCTCGATATAGCGGAAACGGCGCTCAAACTTGGCATTGGCGCGGCGCAATGCAGCTTCACTATCTACTTTGCATTTACGCGCCAAATTTGTACAAACAAACAATAAATCACCAATTTCGTCTTCGACTTTATCGGCATCTTTCAACACAATTGCCTCGCGGACCTCGGCCAATTCCTCATCCACTTTTTCAAGGACACGTTCAGCGTCCGGCCAGTCAAAACCGACTGTTGCAGCACGTTTTTGAAGTTTCTGGGCACGTTTCAGGCCGGGCAGAGCGAGGGGAACATCCTCCAGCAATCCATCAGACCCGGTTTTCTTCTTGCGTTCAGCCGCTTTCAAATTCTCCCAGTCGAGCGTCTGTGCGTCAGCGTCTGAATAGGATTTATCTCCGAAAACATGAGGATGACGGCGGGTCATCTTGTCAGAAATAGCGGTAGCCACATCATTCAGATCAAAAAGACCGGCTTCTTCAGCCATGCGCGAATGAAACACCACCTGTAACAGAAGATCGCCCAGTTCATTCTTCAACTCATCCATGTCGCCGCGGCGGATGGCATCATCGACCTCATAGGCTTCTTCGATCGTGTAGGGGGCGACAGTTTCGAAGCTCTGCGCAACATCCCAGGGGCAACCGGTTTCCGGATCGCGCAGCCGCACCATGATCGTGCGGAGGCGTTGCAGGGGAGTTTCATTCTTTGTCATGCCGACCCTCGACTTGGATACATATAAAACGCATAATGTATATTATGAGACATAGTATATCATGTTCATATCGTTGATTCTTCATCACCACCTAAAGCATATTTCAACTGCAACCCATCATAGGCTGACACAACGCCCTTCGGAAGCTTTGCGGTCAACGCCTCATAGTCCAGATCAACATGAAGATTGGTCAGCACACCCAGCCTGGCCCGGGCACGTTTCAGCCAAGTGAGCGCATCACTGACGCTGGCATGTGTCGGATGCGGCGTTTCGCGCAAGGCATCGACAATCCACACTGGTACACCGTCCAGAATTTCGAACGCATTGTCAGGTACGGCGCTGACATCCGGTGAATAGGCAAATGGCCCGAAGCGGAATCCGGCCGCAATGATGCCGCCATGTTCCAGACGCATCATTTTGATGGGCATGGCACCACCCGGACCATCAATCTGGAAATTTTCGCCATCCACCGGAATCTCACGCGCATCGAGAATGGCCGGATATGGTGAGCCAGGCTTGGCTTCAAACACATATTTGAAGCGCGCGGCCAGGCTTTTGGCGGTCTGCGGAATCATCCAGACCGGCATGCGCTTCCGGGTACGCAGCACATAGGGCCGCAAATCATCTATGCCGTGGGTTTGATCCGCATGATCATGGGTGTAAATGACTGCATCAAGGCGTTTTACGCTTGCTGATAGCATCTGCTCGCGAAAATCCGGAGAGGTATCGATCACCGAAACCGTGCGGTCACCTAAATCGAATAACGATTGTGTTTCAGCATATTCCACCAGAATACTACAGCGTCTCCGGCGGTTTTTCGGATTATCTGGATCGCAAGCGCCCCAATTACCGTCAGGACGGGGCACACCGCCTGAAGATCCACAGCCGAGAATGGTCACCTGCCAGATGGACGCGCCCGTCATGCTGGCCGCTCCGCTTTCGAGAAAAGCCTGAAAAAAGCATCGGTGGTCTTTTGTGCGCCTTCATCCTGACTCCAGCCCAGAGTATCGCACACACCGGTCAGAACATCCGGCAGGAAAGCCGGTTCATTCCGGCGTCCGCGATGTGGCATCGGGGCCAGATAGGGACAATCGGTTTCAATAATCACCCTATCGCTAGGAATATGCTTACGAAAAACGGTGCGCACGTCTTCTGCTTTCTTGAAGGTGATGATACCCGATGCCGCAAAATAGGCGCCAAGCGCAGCCCCTCGGACAGCCAGCTCAGCACCACCGGTATAACAATGCAGCAGCGCCCGGAAAGCGCCCTTCCCCATCTCCTCTTCCAGAAGACCGGCCATATCGCTGTCCGCCTCTCGGGTGTGCAGGATAAGTGGCAGATCGGTGCGCCGGGCAGCATCAATATGTGCACGCAAGCTTTGAAACTGATCTTCGCGCGGGCTGTAGCCATAATGAAAATCCAGCCCGGTCTCGCCAATACCGATGACTTTGGGGTGCTCAGCGATTTCAATCAGCTCGTCTGCGTCAATGTCTGGGCGGTCCTTGGCATGATGCGGATGCGCCCCGATAGTGCACCAGATATCGTCATGCGCCTCGGCAATCGCCGACACCGCCTCGAAATCGGACAGTCGGCAGCAGATGGCGATCATGCCGCCAATGCCTGCAGCCCGAGCCCGGTCGAGCACTTGGGGCAGGTCCTCGGCATATGTTTCACCGTGAAGATTGGTATGACTGTCGATCAGCATGGTCTCAGCTTCGGCTGGCGCGGGCCGCACTCTCCATTTGCGCAAACGCCGCCAAAGCAGCCTGCTTGGCGTCCAGATAAACACTCTCGGCTTCGGTTTCGAGGGTCTGAATGGACTTCCACGCATCCAGCCAGGCTTCAGGCGCATGGCCTTTCGCCGCGTCTTCTCTGGCGAGACGTGCTGCATGGCGGGTCAGCGAGGCATAAAGGTGCGGCCGCAGCGATTCCCCGGCCTTGGCCGACACCTTGGCCGCCAGACGGCGTGAGGCGCGTGCATCCCAGTTCGGTAAACGGTCTAGAAGATCCCGAACATCCTTTTCCAGTGCGACAACGCCAGATTGTAAAAGGGCCAGAGCGCGGCCCGGTGCTCCGGATGCCAGCTCGGAAGCAGCGGCAGCATCCTCAGCGGATACGTTGTGCGTTTTGACCAGCCAGTCACGAGTCGCCTCTACCGGCGGCGCGCGCAAATCCAACCGTCTGCATCGTGATCGTATCGTGGGCAGAAGACGCCCGGGAGAATGCGTTACCAGGAACAGAAGGCCCTGTTTTGGAGGCTCTTCCAGCGTCTTCAGCAAGCCATTGGCGGCATTGCGGTTGAATTCATCCAGCGAGTCGATAATGGCAATCCGCCAGCCCTCCTCGCCGCCGCTGCGCGAGAAGAAATCCGGAACCCGCCGCACTTCATCAATGGTGATTTCCCCGCGCCAGCGCTTGCGCTTGTCGTCCCAGGGCCGCCGTATCGTCAAAATGTTGGGATGGGCTTGCGCTCTCACCTTCTGCCGCACAGCGTCCGCAGGGTTCGAAGAGGCCAGCAACGACATAGCCGCCTTGTAGGCAAAACTCGCTTTGCCGACCCCCTTCGGGCCGGTGATCATCCAGGCATGATGCAAGCGGCCGGACTTCCGGGCAGCTTCAAACTGCGCCAGCGCCGCCTCATGGCCGAACAGGTCTTCAATCTCACGCGGCGGCGTGCAGCCGGCCTCGCAATCTGGATCAAGGCCCGTGCTACTCATCGCTCAGGCGCTCCATAACCGCCGCGAGTGCCCTGGTGGCGACGGTATTGGTATCCTCTTCGCCATTCAGCGTCACGAAGCGGCCGGGTTCATCCGCTGCCAGTTTCTGGAAACAGATCCGCAGGCGCTGGTGAAAATCCAGCGCCTTGGATTCAAACCGCACTTCTTGCCCCAGACGACCGCGGGTCCGCGCCAGCCCGGTTTCAGGGCGTATATCAATGAGCAGGGTCAGAGCGGGCTGAAAATCATCCAGCGTAAGATGGTGCAAGGCTTTCAGGCGGGCGAGGTCAATACCCCCCGCCGCGCCCTGATAGGCCATGGTCGAATCTGCAAACCGGTCAGAAATAACGATAGCACCGCGGCCAAGAGCTGGCTGGATCACCTTCTCGACGTGATCGACCCGGGCCGCATAAAACAATAGCGCCTCGGTCATTGCTGACCAGCGTTCTGGCTCTCCCCTGACCAGTAATTCACGGATATCTTCGGCCCCTGGCGTGCCACCTGGCTCACGTGTCAGGACAACTTCCCGGCCGTGTTCGATCAGGGCGGTTTGCAGGATCCGCGCGAGGGTGGACTTGCCTGCCCCCTCACCACCTTCCAGTGTGACAAACAGGCCCTTTGGCATCAGTTGACGCCAAAAAAGCTGCCGAGACCGGCCAGCGCACGTCCAAACAGGCCCTGTTTGGAAACAGCCTCCGCCGCTTCAAGATCGAACTGGCGCGTTTCCATACCCGGAGCAGAAATTTCAAGACGGGCAATCACATCACCCTCGGCAACGGGAGCTGTGACAGGCCCATCATAGACGATTTCGGCCCGCAAAGCATCGCGTGCGCGGACGTGGACGCCGGCCCGGGCGGCGTCAGCAAGACGCAGCGAAACGGTGTCCGCCTGCCCCAGAAACACATCGGCCTCACCAATCACATCCCCGGCCGAGCCCAGCTCGACCAGCTCGAAGTCTGCCAGAGCAGCCCGCATGAGACGCTCGCCTTCATTGGCCCGTGCCCGTTCGCTTTCCATACCGTTATAAACAACGATACGGCGTGTGCCGTCACGCATCCCGGAAGCCACAAGCCCGTATCCGCTTTCCACAGTATGGCCGGTTTTGAGGCCATCCACCTCGTTCATGGTCGCGAGCAGCGGATTGCGGTTAAACTGGCGGATACCATTATAAGTGAACTCACGCTCGTTAAAAATCTCGTAGAAATCCGGATACTCCCGGATGAGAAGGGCGGTGAGACGTGCCAGATCTATGGCGCTGATCCGCTGATCGGGATGCGGCCAGCCGGTCGAATTGGCAAAGCTGGCGCTCGACAGGCCCAGCTCCCGCGCACGCGTCGTCATGTCTGCTGCAAATGCGCTTTCAGAGCCGGAAATCGCCTCGGCGAATACGATGCAGGCATCATTACCCGACTGGATAATGATCCCGCGTAACAGGTCTTCAACGCGAACCCGCGAATTGATTTCCAGAAACATGGTGGACGAGCCGGACGCTGCACCACCTGTTCGCCAGGCATGTTCGGAGACCGGCAACTCATCATCCAGTGACAAGGCACCCCTTTCAATGGCCTCAAACGCCATCAACAGCGTCATCAGCTTCGACATGGAAGCCGGCGGCATCGGCTCATCGCCATTTTGATTGAAAAGGATTTCGCCGGTTTCATAATCCAGAATGACGGCGTGGCTGGCGGAGGTCTGGAAGTCCTGTGCCTGCACAACCGGGGCAAAAGCAAACAGGCAGAAGAATATGAGTGCGCGCACGGGTGTTTTTCTCCATCACGGAATCAGACAGCCAGATGATGGCACAGATTGAAAAGCTATGGAGGGCTGACGTCCAGCCTGCTGTCAGTTCAATGCGACAACCCGTGCGTCATGCACACCATATCGCGTCAGATCCCGGCTGAGCACATCTGCGTCTGGACGTGGCAGATCGCCTCCGACAAAGACTCGGTAGATGCGCCGGCCAGAGAATTGGGCATCTTCAATCCGCACATCCCCGGCCGCTGCGAGGCGCTGGCGCAGGGCTTCGGCATTGGTGCGCTCCGAGAAAGCCCCCGCCTGAACCCGGAAACGCGTATTGGCATTGCTGGCCGTATAGATATGGCTTTCGGCGACGGTTCCGGCCGGTGCAACCCCTTCCGGGGGGCCCAGATAACGTACCCGCACCCGCGTCAGCCCCTGTTGCAGGAAACCGAGTTCCACAGCAGCGGCGCGGCTGACATCGAGAATCCGGTCATCTGCAAACGGCCCACGATCATTGAGGCGCAGAATGGCGGTGCGGCCGTTTTCCAGATTGGTAACCTCGATCATGCTGGGAATGGGCAAGGTTGTGTGCGCCGCTGTCAGCAGATTCTGGTCGAAGATCTCGCCATTGGCCGTCTGCCGGCCATGGAAATTCGGTCCATACCAGGAAGAGATTCCCGTAGCGTCGTAATCATCGTTTCTAGTCGGCACATAGGTACGTCCGGCGACGGTATAGGGACGGCCTATTTTCTGTTCACCGCTGTCACCATTCCAGGCGCTGCTGCCTGAACCTGAAGATCCGGCCGATATTGAGCGGGAGGGGGGTGACGCAATATCTATACTGCGCACTAGATATGACGCAGATGACGAACATGCACTGAGCATCGCCGAGCAGATCAGCGACGCAATCATGACTGAAGACCGGGCTGAAATCCGCACAGCACCTCTCCCACACCATAAAATCCCTTACTGCTATTATACGAAAGGAGTGAAACAAGTGTAAGCATTCGCCAGTTGCCTTCTACCGGCTTCCCCCGCTAAGAGGAAACATCATCTGCGGAGGGGTGGCAGAGTGGTCGATTGCGGCGGTCTTGAAAACCGTTGAGCCGCGAGGTTCCGGGGGTTCGAATCCCTCCCCCTCCGCCAGATGAAACAAGCCATCATTCACTTCGTTCCGTTAATTTCAGAAAGAAAAAGGGGCCGCTCCGGAAAGCAGCCCCTCATTCAGTTTCGGCAACGGATCCGCAGACCTATTCGGTCCGGACAGCGACGCTTGTGGCCCCAACAGCATTTCCGCCTTCTGCAAAGCGCACAAAGACACGGTTGCGTGCCGGATCATTGCTGATCGCGGCTCCGGTCCCCCGCACGAAAATACCGAAGGTCGCGGTGCCATCAGCCCCAACCGACAGGCTTTGCGTGGCCGCTCGCGGTGAGGTGCAAGCCCCGCTATTCGGATCGGTTGGACAGATTTCGATATTGGTGAGTGCCAGCGTCCGGCCTCCCGTATCAGCAGAGACCTCAATTGTCCCGGCCGTGCCCACATTGGAAATCGCCACAGCAAACACGCCAACAAAATTGCCGGTCGTCGGAACATTCACCCGGCCCGGATCGCCCGATGTGGCCAGAGCGACAATATCCGCAGACCCTGCCGCGGTTGACCGGAAAGTGAGTGAATTCAGACCCAGCGTGTACTCGGCCGACCGGCGGTTTCCGCAGAAAGCCTCGATGAACAGATCGCTTTCATTGTTGTTGGAGGGATAAAAGCTGGGTGTGCCCACACCATCAACAAATTCATCAGCGCTGGTTACCGAGAACAGGAAATTCTGCGCAGCACCAGCAGCGATATCGACAGGTGTATTGGCTGTGCCTGTTAGAGCATTGGCAGATGTTGTCGTCTGATAGGAAAATTGCGCTGGCGTAGCCCCAGCAAGCCGCAATCCACACCCGGTCGCCGTCGATCCGGTGGCTGCCGGGTTGATGATGGTGGCGAAAGCCGTGGCCGTCGTGCCATTGGTCACTGACCGGGTAATGGGCAGCACCGATGAGACAACCCGCGGTGCTTCGGATCGGAAATTCACGACATTCAGACTTTCCTCACGCGCTGCACGGGCATTGTCCGCCGGATCATTCGTGAGCGGGCCGTCTACTTGCGCCGAAGCGATTTGCTCCTGCCCAGTCGCGGCAATCCCGCAAGCAGCCCCATTCGGACAAAGATTGATATCCGGATTGGAGAAATACAGGGCTTCGGCCTCTTCGCCGACACCATTGGGGGCACCTGCCGGGCAGGTCACGCCCGCTACGGATTGGTAGGACATGATCGTTCCGAAGGTACAATCGACGCGGTGGCCATGCGCATAGGTCCGCACACCGCCGCCAGCCGTGCCCCCGGCATCTTCCACATTGTGGGCAAAGCCCAGATTGTGACCGATTTCATGGGCAAACGTCACATCCGAACAAAAACTGAAGCCGCCCGACGGATTGTCAGTATCAGCAATCCAGTCAGCCGTTACAGAATATCCGAAACGGGCACTATTGGCATTGATCACGCCATTGGTGGCGGGCTGGCCGATCCCCCAGGCAAGACCGCATGAGCTTTGTCCGGTGAGCGAACGCTGCAAAATCGCAACAAGGTCGGCCCCATAAGTTTCGCCCGCTGTCCTCAACGCGCTCAGATCCTGTGTAACAGGTGTATCGCCATTCGGGTTATTGGAGAGATTGTTAAGGGTAACGCCTTGATCGGCCGCATCATCCGTGAGAGTCACAGAATCGAGGTGTACCAGACGGGCCCGCAGACCCGTATCTGAATCAATCAGCGCCTGATCGAGTACCGCCATGAGGTATTGCACGCGTCCACCCGTAGCCAGGCCCCAACGGGCGGAGAAGCTCTGGGAGTAGAAGACTGCGATATCAACAATGCCATTCGCGCCAACGGCCAGCGCTTCTGCTGTATTTTCACCAGCCTCGGCCGCTTGCTCTCGACCTTCCTGAACCACCAGATCATAATTCGGGATTAGCACATCATTGCGATTCTGAATGCGTTCTCCGCCTTCCGGCATCTGCATGATGCGATGGCCATTGGCTTCCGGAATGATCATCCACAGACCGTCTTCGGTCTGGATACGGCCGAAAACAAAACCATTTGTCTGGGCCAGCAGAACACGATTATGGATCGTTTGCCCTGCCAGCCGACCAACCCAGACCCGGGCGCCCAGCGCTTGGTCTCCGATGCGGTCAAGCTCCGCTTCATAGCCCGGCCCGAAATTCAGCGAGACACGCTCACCGGCCTCCATCCGCATGATCTCCGGATTGAGCGATTCAAACATGATCCGTGTTTCACCATTGCTGTCCGCAACAGTGGACACACCAGCAAACATATCGTCCGCCAATGCCATCGCGGGCACAGCCGCCATTGCAATACCCGCCACAATCAAGCGTTTCATAAGGAATCTCCCCAAAACAATGCCGCCATCAAAGCAGCGATTCAAACCTGTAAAGACAGTTTTCACTCATCAGCATAAACAGAATGCTTGAAAAGCGCTACCTTATTTCGTTAATCGCCAGCCGGAATTTCTGTCTGCCATAATTAGATGGAAGTCACGCCCGGAGTCCGCAGGCACCCATGCCGACAGGTAAGTTCCTGCATTTTCACAACCCGTGAGCGCCAATTCAAAGATTTGCGAAGGGTTGAACACATTATGCCAAGAGACACCGCATTCGGGAAAGGAACGCCGCGCCATCAGTTCCACGCGGAGGCGATTCTCCAGATTCGTGGACAACCCCGCATTACTGGCCGCATCGTCAGGTATGCTCCTTAGCCCCTGGAATCCGGACAGCCCCGACATAGGCCGCCCAGCGCGGATACGGCCATCGCCAAACCAGCGCCCGGTCATGGCATTCACAGATATTACGGCACTGCCGTCGCTCAGATCCCCGGCGTCAACATGAATCCGGGAAACACTTTGCCCGTCATCAAAAAGGGCGCGCCCGTCAGGCGCGATAACAAGATATCCCCGCTCCAGATCTGGCCACGTATTTTCGTCTTGCCGCACAAGAACGCTCCAGATGCCCGCAAGCTGGCTTGTCTCCTGAGCGTTCATCGTAGCCGGGCTCGTCAACGCGGCACTTGTAACGCTACGTATAATTCCGTCCGGACTGATAAAGCGCAGGAAGACACGGGCATTGGCCGGATCGAACGGCACGCCGGGTCCGGGTATGGCTGTAACAAAAACGCTGAAGAAGTGCGCCTCTCGGCCAGAAAATACGGTGTCCGCAAACGCCGCCCGGCTTGACAGGCAGTGCCCCGCCGCATCGGTCTCACAGACGCTGAGCTGCACCGGCAATTGCACAGCCCCCGTGTCAGCCACGACCCGGATGGGCGTGTCTTCCAGAAGGCCGATATTCATCGCGGCAACGGCCATGAAACCCGTGCCGTCCGCCGTGGGCAGGCGCACCACACCATCTCCTGATGGGGTCACACCGATCGACAGAATATCCGGTCCAGGCGCATCGGTGATGGACAGGCGTAGTGAATTCACACCTTCAATCGCGGCTGCAGACGCATTGCTGCAGGTCAGGCGCGGGAAAAAGACCGCCCCATCCGGCGGCGTTTCCCTCAGCGGCGTCACCGCTAACAGCAGATCAACGCGGCCATCCGCAACAATATCAAAGACCGGTTCGTTCAGTCCGCGTGATTGGCCACTGTCATCCAGAAGGTCATATGCAAGCGTGGCAACGTCCGAACCACCTGCATCAACACGGCAGGACTGCGCGGCACCATCGCCAGTCACCACCGACATCAGCGCCGTGATGACATCACCGCCGGCTTGGCCCGACCTCGCGCCAGGCAGAACGGCAGACCATGCTGCAGCTGGCCCGACCGTATCATCTGTAAAGCGCGCAGTAATCACGGTGTCTCCGGCGGGGCTGAGCACGCAATGAGTTGAGACCGGGTCTGCGCATCCCCCGCTTGTCCAGCCGGCAAAGCTCGACCCGCCAGCTGCGATCGCTGTCAAGCTGACAGAATCTCCGGGTGAGAGGGATTTAAGGCAGGTCCCTTCCGGGCAGACCGGGACCCCGTTATCTTCAATATGCCCCTGCCCCAGCCCCTCTGTTCTGAGTGTGACCGTAACCGTTTCGAGCAGCGAAAAAGCCGCAAAAACATTTGAAATGTCCTGCGCTGGCAGCGTCAGAACACAGCTTGTGGCGTGTGTGCCGGCACATGTGTTTGCCCCCTCGCCCGCCCATCCGTCAAAAACCGACCCGGGACTTGCAATGGCCATCAGTTCGATTTCACTGCCTTGCGGGAGCTCTTCCTGGCAATCCGCCCCACAGCGTATCGATGTGTCATTGACGCTATTGACGGTCCCGCTGCCTGTGCCCGTCCGGGTCACCACCAGTAGGCTGTTATCTGCAGACTGATTGATCGTCAGGGACACTTCACCAGAGGCTCCATTATACCCCGCAACGGCAATGGAATAGGTCTGACCGGCCACAGCAGTGAAGATCAGCTGGCTTTGCAGGCCATAGACAGAATCGTCATTTGTACCGGCAGGCACCAGCGTGTTGACGGTATTCCCGGTAAACACGCCCAGAACCGTGTCAAAGCTGCTGCCATCCGTGTGGATTTCAACCTCGCCATTAACGCTTGGCGTCCAGCTCCACCAAGCCGTATTGACCGCGCCTGTGCCAATGGAGGGCTCACCGCTTTCCGTTGTCGCACCAATGGTTGAACCCGAGGCGGATGCGGCAAGGCCTGTCAGCGTGACAGCATCAGAAAAGTCATCATTTCCGGGTGGGTTGCCGACGGTCAAACTCACGATGCGCGAAATATTTGCCCCGCCCCCGTTTTGCGTAAAGGTGACATGGGCGGTCTGACTGAGGTCAGGATGGCCCGTCGGAAAGACCCAGGACGGGATGACCAGCACGGCAGACGTGCTGGCCCCAGCCGCGAGGGTGCCGGATTCTGCTGACAGGCGGGTCAGCCAGGATTGATCATCACTCACGCTCCACTCCAGCGGGGACCGGCCATGATTGGTCAGCGTATATATCCGGCTTTGAGAGATCACTCCTCCTGCCGCCATAGTGACCAACCACGAGCTGGCGGGCGTGACCGATAGATAGGGATTTCCCTGAAGCAGGCTGTGCGCTTGATCAATCTGTATCCTCGGTTTCGTGAAACCGGGTTTCGCCGGGCTGGCGGCGGAGTTCGTTATGGCAAGGCCGGTCATTTCCAGGGCTGTCTCGATATCAGAGACAGACGCTCCAGGATTAGCCGCCATCAACACGGCAAAGGCCCCGGCGACATGTGGTGCCGCCATGGAGGTGCCACTGGCGGAGGTGAAAGCCGCACCTCCATCACCATTCGCGGTGGGCCTTGCAGATAGGATGGCCGACCCTGGCGCCAACACGTCCACCATGGCGGCGGAGTTTGAAAAACCAGAAAGCGCATCGTTCATGGTTGTCGATCCGGCCGTTATTGCCGCTTCGACACATCCCGGCGCTGCCACCGAATCTGTATAGCCGTTATTGCCGGAACTGATGACGGTGGCGACGCCATTGGCCCGCAGTGTGCTGATGATGGGGGTTCGCGAATCGCTGTTGCAAGCCGTGAAAAAACGGCCGCTCCCAAGGCTCATATTGATGGCGGCGAGATCAAAAGCCGCGCGGTTTGTGTTCAGCCATTCGAGCGCGGCAATCTGGTCACTGGAATAGGACAGCGCGCAGGGTGAACGCCCCGTCCCGCAAAAACTGTCATCATTGAAATATGAGAAGACCTGCACTGCCACGATACCAGCTGCTGGCGCCACACCGGAAATGGCCGGACCACCGGGGACATTTTGCAGCGCGCCTGTCGCGATACCGGCAACGTGTGTACCGTGAAAGCAGTCATTGCTTTGCAGCGATCCAGTGTCTGACTCCATCAGGCAATTATCGCCGGCCTCCGCAGAGAGAGTGTCCGTGGAGACTCCGCCCGGGCAGAAGCTTTCCGACTGGCCGGCAACAGTCGAGGAAAAACACGCAGACCCGGCAAAGCGGCCTGAGAACATGGGGTGTTGGTGATCAACGCCGGTATCCAGAATGGCGACCGAACGGTTCAGACCCTTCAAACCATTCGCGTGTAGCGCCGCAGCGCCGATCAGGGGAATACTCCCGTCCAGCATCGGCCGCGAAAGATCGTCATTCACAATCCTGACAACGCCGGGATCGGCTGTCAGGGCGACAATTTCATCCTGTGACAGATACATGGCCGCACCCGGCGAATAATCAAACGTGCGGATGATCCGGGCGTCTGGTGATCCTGAAGGCTCAGCCCGCATCGCAGTTGCCGGTTGCCCCAAGGCCCGCGCGATGACGCCATCGCGGACAGTGTTAAAATATTCGGACTGTGACCGGATCCGCTCCCCGGAATCTCCGGAATAGTCAATTTGCGGGGCATCGAACTCGACAATCACCCGGATGCGCGCACCGGATGACAGGCGGGCCTGAACTTCCTCCGGCAGGGCCAGTGACTGCGCCATGACAGCAGGCGCGCTCATCAATACCAGACCTGCCAGCAGTAACAGGGTCAGAGCCAAACCCGGCCACGATTTCAATGTGACATTATTTTTACACAC
>PFFX01000121.1:25819-30019 GCA_002783385.1 Rhodobacterales bacterium CG15_BIG_FIL_POST_REV_8_21_14_020_59_13
AGAATGACTATAGCACTAAACCAAGTCCTGTTGCCCAAGAAAGGGCGTATGTTCTGAAATAGACACGACGAGAATGTTGGCCCTATCCTGTGGAATATGGTCATTATTCCAATCTCGGCGCGGGTTTTCTACAGGCAGTCCAGCCACCCGGCCGTCTGCCTGACGGCTGCTCGCGCAGCGGCGGGGGTTACTTTTCTCTTCACTCAAGCGATAATGGATAACCAAAATTCTGTCGCCTTACGGGAGAAAAACATGAAAACGTGGATGTATGGTGTCGCAGGCATGGCCTTGCTCGCCGCTGCCGGATGCAGCGAAAGCCAGAGTGACGCAGCCGTTCTTAATCAGGATGATTCCGGTAGCGTAATGGCATCAGCTTCCAGCGAATTGACCGCTACCGATGCAGAAGCCTTTCTTGAAGTAACAGAAACCGAACTGGCGGAATTTAACGAATATGCCAGCCGGGTTTTCTGGGTCTATTCCAACTTTATTACCGCCGACACCGAATATCTGGTCAGCCGGGTCAGTGCTGAAGGCACGGAAATGGCCGTCCGCATGGCGCTCGGCACGGCTCCATTCGCAGAGCTTGATCTGCCGCTGGATCTGCGCCGCAAGATGACCAATCTGACAGCGGGCATCACCCTGCCCGCCCCGTCCCGCCCCGGTGCTGCCGAGGAATTGGCAGAGCTGACCACGCGGATGAGCTCGGCCTATTCAACGGGAACGGTTTCGCTGGATCCAGAACTCATCACAGCAGAGCGGATCACCGAGGCAACGGGCCGCGAGGACGTTGATCTTGACGCTGTCCCCCTCGACACAATGGAAGTGCTGATGGGAACCGAGCGCGATCCTGACGTCCTCTCCGCGATGTGGAGCCAGTGGCGCGAGGCCATCGATCCGGTACAGATGAGCCAAGATTATGCGGCGATGGTCGATCTGGCTAATGAGGGCGCACGCGAGCTTGGTTTTTCCGATCTCGCCGAAATGTGGCTGTCAAACTACGACATGCCGGCTGATGAAATGGAAGCCGAGGTCGAACGGCTCTGGGGCCAGGTCGAGCCGCTCTACGAACAACTTCACTGTGCCGTACGCGGAGAATTGAGCGAGGAATATGGCAGCGATGTGCAGGCCGAAACCGGCATGATCCGCGCTGATTTACTCGGCAATATGTGGGCACAAGGCTGGGGTCCGATCCGCGACATAGCCGGTGTTGATGGCGGTGGCGAAAGCTATGACCTCACCCAGCTCCTCGTAGAGGCTGATTATGATGCCCGTGAAATGGTGGAGGCCGGCGAGCGTTTCTACAGTTCACTGGGACTCGATCCGCTGCCACAATCCTTCTGGGACCGGTCTCTGATCACCCGTCCGCGTGACAGGGACGTGGTTTGCCACGCTTCGGCTTGGAATCTTGATTCCCGTGAAGATATCCGCATCAAGATGTGCACCAACGTCAACGCTGAAGATTTCCGCACCGTCCACCATGAGCTCGGGCATAACTATTACCAGCGCGCTTATCAGGACCAGGATACGCTGTTCCAGAACGGCGCTCATGACGGTTTTCACGAAGCCATTGGCGACTTTATCGCACTGTCGGTAACGCCGGAATATCTCGTCCGGATTGATTTGCTCGACGAAGACCAGGTCCCCGGTGAAGATGCCGATCTCGGCCTGCTGATGGATCTGGCGCTCGACAAGATCGCCTTCCTGCCCTTCGCCGTGATGATGGATCAATGGCGCTGGCGCGTCTTCCGTGGAGAGATCACGCCGGAAGAATACAACACGGCATGGTGGGAGCTGCGCAACCAGTATCAGGGCGTCTATCCGCCCGTTGAGCGGCCAGGCACCGCATTTGATCCGGGGGCCAAATACCACATTGCCAACAATGTTCCGTATCTGCGTTATTTCCTCAGCTATATCCTGCAATTCCAATTCCAGCAGGCCGCGTGTGAGATGGCCGGATGGGAAGGCCCGCTTCACCGCTGCACCGTTTATGGCAATGAAGAAGTCGGCCGCCGGTTCAATGAAATGATGGAAATGGGGGCCTCCCAGCCTTGGCCGGAAGCGCTGGAAGCCTTCACCGGCACGCGCGAAATGGATGGCTCTGCCATCATCGCCTATTTCCAGCCGCTGATGACGCATCTGGAAGAAGAAAATGAAGGCCGCAATTGCGGCTGGTAAATTTCTGTACGCATGAATAAAGGGCGGTCCCTGTGGCCGCCCTTTATAATTTCCAGTCTGGTACTGTGATGACATTATGCCGCCTTCCGTCACGGCATTTACCGGACTAGGCTCCGCGCAAATCAAACGGCTGGAATTTGCAAATGCCTGAAACCATCAGCACATCCGTTGATCTCTCGGGCGAAGACGTCCACTGGTCTCCTGAAGGTGGACTGTCCTATGGAAGCTATCTCAAGCTGGATGGTATTCTGAAGGCACAAAGCCCGCTCACTGCCGAGCATGACGAAATGATGTTCATCATCATCCATCAGGCCTCGGAATTATGGCTCAAGCTTTGTCTGCACGAACTGGATGCTGCGATAGACAGTATCAATCACGGCGAATTCGGCCCGGCCTCGAAAATGTTGTCACGGATTGCCCGCATCCAGGAACAGCTGACCCAGTCCTGGTCCATTCTCGCCACCATGACGCCGGCCGATTACCTGAAGTTCCGCGACAAGCTCGGTCAGAGCTCCGGTTTCCAGAGCTACCAATACCGTATGCTGGAATACCGCCTCGGCAACAAGAATGCGGCCATGGCCCGTGTCCACGGCAAAACGGAACATGAGGAGGCTGTTCGCAAATATCTGAACATGCCCAGCATTTACGACGAAGCGCTGAAGCAACTGGCAAAAGCCGGGTTTGACATTCCCGCTGACCGGCTGGATCGCGATTGGTCAGAACCCTATCAGCCATGCAAAGAAGTCGAGGCCGCCTGGAAAGCCGTCTATTCCAACATCGAGGAACACTGGCAGCTTTATGAAATGGCCGAAAAGCTGGTGGACGTAGAACACAAATTCCAGCTCTGGCGCTTCAATCACATGAAGACTGTTGAGCGCATCATCGGCTATCGCCGGGGCACAGGTGGCACAGGTGGCGTCTCTTATCTCGTCAAGGCGCTGGATTTGCGCTTCTTTCCGGAATTATGGACTGTAAGGACGTCGCTTTGATGGCGAAACGCCTGATCGACATATCCCAGACTATACGGTCGGCCTTGCCTGTATGGCCAGGCGATACTGCCTTTGCGCTGGAGCCGGTCTGGACCATCGAACCGGACTGTCCGGTGAATGTCTCCCGTCTGACGTTATCAACCCATTCTGGTACCCATGCTGATGCGCCACTTCATTATGATCCGCGGGGCAAAACCATCGCCGCTGCCGATCCGGCACTTTATATCGGCGAATGCCATGTCTTTGATGTGCGCGCATCCAGAGGCCTTGTGCGGCCTGCCGATTTCGACCCTGAAATAGCTGGTGGCTGTGAACGCATTCTGTTCCGGACTTTCGATCATTTCCCGCATGACATATGGGTATCTGATTATGTGGCCATTGCCCCGGAAACGATTGAGACCTTGCATCGCGTCGGGGTGAAGCTTGTCGGGATGGATGGCCCGTCACTCGATCCGGAGAGGTCGAAAACGCTGGACGCGCATCATGCAGTCAAACGCGCCGGCATGGCCATTCTGGAAGGTCTTGTGCTGGATCACGTTGCCGAAGGGCGGTACGAACTCATCGCTGCACCCCTGAAAATCGAGGGCGCTGACGCCTCACCCGTCCGCGCCTTGTTGAGAGAGCTTTGACATGAGCCGGACCAGTCTTGATGACATCACCGGCATGGATGGCGACGATCAATTCGCTTCTTTCCGCGACCGCTTTGATATTCCCGAGGGTGTGATCTATCTGGACGGCAATTCTCTGGGATGTCTGCCCAAGGCTACACGCGAGCGGGTCAATGATGTTGTCACTCGCGAATGGGGACAGGATCTCATCCGCTCATGGAATACCAATGACTGGATCAATGCGCCCACGCGCATCGGTGACAAGATCGCCAGACTGGTCGGAGCAGACGCCGGTGAAATCATTACCGGAGACAGCACATCTATAAATGTATTCAAATGTCTCAGCGCATGTCTTAAACTGAACTCTGAGCGTTATACATTGATGACGGAAACCGGGAATTTCCCGACCGACACCTACATGATCGAAG
>PFFX01000051.1 GCA_002783385.1 Rhodobacterales bacterium CG15_BIG_FIL_POST_REV_8_21_14_020_59_13
GATGACAAGAGATGCGAGGAAAAGCCCGAAGCGCGGGGCCAGTTCCCCGGTCGAGGGCTTTGACACAGCAGGTCGATGTCAGCGGGGCCGTCCTTCGGACCGGGCGGATCTGCCCGGACTACTGTGTCGCACCCCCTTGAAAGGCATTGGCCTTCCGGCGGGTTTGCTCCTTGTATCCGCCCAGATCCGCTCCGGCCATTGCAGCCAGATCAGCAGGTCCTGACCCTGGTTCCCATGTCCAAGCTCTACTTCACATACAGCGCCATGAATGCCGGAAAATCCGCCATCCTCCTGCAAGCCGCCCACAATTATAGAGAAAGCGGTATGGAGGTCATGTTGTGGACGTCGGGTCACCATGCGAAAAGCGCGGTTGCGGAGATGGGCGACATTGAATCGCGTATCGGTCTGAAGGCGCCTGCCCATTTGTTCCGGGCCGAAACCGATCTGTTCGAAGCGGTTTTGCGCCGCAAGGCGGACGGTCAATTGGATGCGGTGTTCGTCGATGAAGCGCAATTTCTTTCCCGTGATCAGGTCTGGCAATTATCCCGCGTGGGCGACGAGCTGGGATTGCCGGTCCTTTGCTATGGGCTGCGGACCGATTTCAAGGGGCATCTGTTTGAAGGAGCGGCCGAACTGCTCGCCATCGCGGATAATCTGCGCGAGGCGCGCACGATCTGCCATTGCGGCCGGAAGGCGACAATGACTTTGCGTCAGGATGCCAGCGGTGAAGCAGTTACTGAAGGCACGCAGATCGGGGTGGTGAAATCGGATTATGTCTCTCTTTGCCGCAAGCACTGGCGCGAGCGGGTCGAGCGTCATCAGCCGGATCGTGTTTGATCCCGCCGTGCTTGTGCCATGACCCCATCACTTCCTCCCGGACCTTTTGTCTACACCCCGCCGCTGAAAGGCGAATTACCGGTGATCTTTGCCGATGACCACATTCTTGTACTCGACAAACCCTCCGGGCTTCTGACCGTTCCGGGCAATCATCCGGACCGGGCCGATTGTCTCGAATCCCGGTCGCGGGAGGTTTTCCCGACCGCCCGCATTGTTCACCGGCTGGATATGGATACTTCCGGCGTCATTGTGTTGGGGCTGACGATTCCAGCGCATGCAGACCTTGGACGGCAGTTTGAAAAGCGCCAGACCATGAAACGCTATATCGCCAGGGTCTGGGGGGAAATGCCGAAGGCAGCGGGGCGTGTCGAGCAGCCCATCATCACCGACTGGCCCAACCGGCCGAGACAGATGATTGATCATGCCAGAGGCCGGCCGGCGATCACGGATTGGCGGGTTCTGGGAATAGAGGGTGGCCATAGCCGGGTCGAGCTTGTCCCGCTGACCGGCCGTTCGCATCAATTACGGGTTCACATGGCGCATCTGGAGCATCCGGTTCTGGGCGATAATTTCTACGCCCATGCCGCCGCGCGGGCGGCCAGCGCCCGGCTCTGCCTGCACGCCCAATCGCTTGGATTGCGCCATCCCGTTACCGGTGAAGAGATGGCATTTGAAAGCGCCGTTCCGTTCTAATATGGGCGTTGCAGGGCAGAACGCCCAAGGGCGCTTGTCCCGTCGATGATCATTTGCGCAGGATGACCCACAGGGCGTGGATGATGCCTGGGATGTAGCCGAACAGGGTGAGGATCAGATTGATCCAGAAGTGAAGGGTCAGGCCGACCTGAAGAAATACGCCCAGAGGTGGCAGCAATATGGCCAGGATGACGCGGAGGATATCCGTGCTACCTTCACTCGGTTGTTGTGTTGTCGTCATGATGGTCGTCCTCCTGAAGTAGTGGATTGTGATAAGGTAACGTGGATTTGCCTCAATGGTTCCCGGCAGGCAGGCGCATCCAGCGATAAATTCCCCAAGCGTTCACAACTGGTAAGTCAATATTCTGGATCGCGATTGCGTTTACAGAATCCATGAAATCGGCCACAATCCAAGTCAGGGATGAGGTCAGGAATAGGCCAAATGCCATCACCATCCATTTCCGGCCAGGGGCGCTGGCGATGGTGAAGGCTGCGATAATGCCGGACACGGACGCATAACAGCCGAGTATGTTCACCACTTCCATAAGGACTCCTGCGACCTGCCCGTAACGCGGTCATCAGCAGGGATGTTCCGCTTCAGTTCAGCAGAACGAATACCTGTTCCGCAGGCTTTTTCCTGTATGGCATGGTTCAAACACAATCAGAGTGCGCGGCATATCCGCGTGCGGCTGCAGCGCGTCCGCCGCTACATTAACGCTGACAGGGGCTGTTCCGACCCTGTCAGCGTTGCCATTTGGTGTACCGCTGGTGGCGGGTGGGCTGGTGCTTATGTCAACAGTCGACCGGACATGCCGTCGCGCCATGATCGGTGCGCGCAAAAAGTCATTCTTTTTCAATAAAATAATTTGCAAGTCCGGCACCATACTGTCCGCCCTGGCCCGGAAAATCACTGGTCTGACCTATCCGCAAACCGACAAACCGGATCCGGATGTGAAGATCAAAGAGCGGTGATGATGATTTATCCGCTGCGTGCTGAAAATCCGGAATTGAAACCTTACCCGGCCGGGCGCGTTGTTTTATCAACATTCATGATAGGAGAAGGCATATGGCTATGGCCGGCAAGGAAATTACCGAAAAGGCAAAAACAGCCAAATCAGAGGCTTCTGATTCGGCGAACGATATTTCTGAGGATTTTCAATCATTGCGTGACGATGTCGATGAATTGCTCCGGCATATTGGCACCTTCGCGAAAGCGGAAACTGATGTGGGCGTGAGCGTTGTGAAAACAACCCGGGACAAAGCCGTCAAGCGCGGCGAGGAAACGCTGGATTATTCACGTGATTTCATCCGTGACAATCCGCTTGTGGCTTGCGCTGCGGCGCTGGGCGCGGGCTTTGTCGCTGCGATGCTGATGCGCCGTTAGCTGCCATGCGCCCAGTCATATTGATAACCGCCATTGTGTCAGGAATTATCGCCGCCGGCTTCGGGCTGACGGCGATTTTTCTGGCATTGGCTGAAGCCTATGATCCGATAATAGCGGCCTTCGCAGTGGCGATACTGCTTGGATCCATTTCTGCTATCGCTCTGGTGACCGATTATATTCTCTCCAAGCAAAAACCTGAAATGGATATGTCGTCACCAGCCGCGATGATCAAATCTGCAGTGCGGTCCAACCCCATTGGCGCAATCAGCGCTCTGGCCGCTTTGACCTTCATTGTTGTCCGGCAACCGGTATTGTTCACCCGCATTGCGAAGCATGTTTCCACTCTGGTTCTGTAGAAGCGGTGTCCGAACAGGTCAGGCGAAAAACAGGGCCTGACCAATGGTGGCCTTTACGGTTTCCGACCGGAATGGCTTGGTGATCAGATAAGTCGGCTCTGGCTGTTCGCCGGTCAGAAGCCGTTCCGGAAAAGCCGTGATGAAGATCACAGGGCATTTGTGGGATTCCAGAATGTCTTTAACAGCCTCAATGCCTGAACTGTTATCGGCGAGCTGAATATCCGCCAGGATCAGACCCGGTTTTTCCGAAAAGGCATCTTTGACAGCCTCTGATCGTGTGCGTGCTATACCGATCACTTCATGTCCGAGCGACTCGGCTATTTCTTTCAGATCAGCAGAAATGATCGATTCGTCCTCGATGATGAAGGCGCGGGTTCGAGTCATGGACTGGATTTCCGCCATCGCTTCCTGAACCAGTTTGCGCACTTCATCGGCATCGGTATTGAGAATGGCGGCGGCCTCGTGATCGCTGAACCCTTCCATCGTGGTAAGCAGAAGCGTGGCGCGCGATAGCGGCGTGATCTGGGTCAAACGGTTGCCGCTATCATTATCGGCGCCGCTAACGGAATGTCCGCCTTCCATCATTGCAAAGCTGGTCGACCAGATGGCGTGGAAGAGACGATAAAGGGCGATACGGGGTTCGAGGCCGGGATCGAGCGCCGAACGTTTCTCGAGAACGGCGGCCAGCGTACTGCGCACACATGTATCGCCGGATTTCTGCGATCCGGTCAGGGCACGCCCGAACCGCCGCAAATACGGCAAATGCGGGGCGATACTTTCGGCTTGACCCATGATGCTTGCCTCTTTGAACCTGTCACTTATCGACAAACTAACGTGTATTCGCGATTTTGGTTCCGATAGTCTTGTGACCAAAAATACGCGTGTGCAATGAATCGGGAACAAAATATACACGAAACCGTTTTGCCTCTGAACCTTATGTAAATCCGGACGGGGCAGAATTGAAACACAGTGCCAGGATGCAGGATGTCATGACGCCCCCCAACGCCAAAAAGCCAGCCGCCCGTAATCTTTCTTTACAATCAAAGACGGACAATGCGGCGGGTGCTATCGGCAGCCGTTTGCGTGACATGTATGATGACGTCCTGAATGAGCCATTACCTGATGATTTCGTTGACCTCCTGAAAAAGCTGGATGATGGCGAGACAGGCGGTCACAATGAGCCCGTCTGAAAAAACCCGTAGCCTGGCGAAACCGGGTTTCATTCACCAGCTCAGTGATCTGACACCGCATTTGCGCGCCTTTGCCCACAGCCTGTGTAAGAACAGTGTCGAGGCAGACGATCTGGCCCAGGAAAGTCTGGTCAAGGCCTGGAAGGCGAGAGACAGTTTTCGGGAAGGCTCAAATCTGAAAGCCTGGGTTTTCCAGATCCTCCGGAACCATTTCTATTCGGAACGCCGGAAGCTGTGGCGCAAATCGGAATCAAGCGCAGAAATCCATGAAAACATGCTGCCCATGAATGAGGGTCAAAGTGCAGCGATGGATTTGTCTGATCTGAAAAAGGCGCTGACACAATTACCAGACGAACAGCGTGAAGCGCTGATCCTGGTCGGTGCTGGCGGGTTCACATATGAAGAAGCTGCTGTGATCTGTGACTGCGCCGTCGGGACCATCAAGAGCCGTGTGAATCGGGCGCGTAAGGCATTGCATCAAATTCTGGAGGCTCCCAGAGGCAGTGGCCGGCGCACCTCCGCTGCGGATGCCATGACTGCGGCCGATGAGATCATGGCCGAGGCGCGTGAACTTGCTTCTGACACCTGATCCAGACCCCGATTACAAATCGCGGCGTTTCGGTCTTCGCACACGCTTGCTTGTTCTGGTCGCTATCGCCTTGCTTCCGATTTTTGCGTTCCTGGCTTTGCAAACGATCGCAAACATACAGGAATCCAATGTCAAACGCCATGATGATCTGATCGAGGCAACGCACTTCTTGGCGCGCGATCAGGCGACATATATCCGAAGCCTCCGCAATCTCATGGACATGATCGCCGTGAATCCGGAGGTTCATGACGCCGGTCCGCAATGCAACAGATATCTCTCTGTGCTCAATGAGACAGACAGGGACAGCACCCATTTTGCAATCGCCGGACTCGATGGGCGCATAAGGTGCTCCGGATATCCTCCTGAAGACGCCCCAGACCTGGCCGTGGCAGACTGGTTTGAGGATATTGTATCCGGTGCCCGGTTCAGTATCGGGGATGCCCGGTTTGGCGCAGTTGACCGCGAAGCCGCGCTGGTCGTAGCTATTCCATTGCACACTGATGGCGAAGTGGCTGGCATCATGTTTGCGGGAATGCCTATGAGGCTCCGCGACGCGCTTGGCCTGGAATCACAGCAACCGGCAGGGCGCATTGCTGGCCTCGTTGATCGATCCGGCCGGGTCATTACCCAAGATGAGAATCTGAATGTGGGCCGGATTCCCGAGGACAGGATGGCGCAGGCGGTGCAGGCGAGCGTTCTGGTTTTCGAGCGGGCTCAAAGCGATGGCAGCCAACAGACAATCGCGTTGGCGCCGCTGTTCGGAGGCGATTATTTTGTGCTTTTGGCCCAGCCCAGTATTCCCCTGTTATTGTGGAAAAACATCGATGTTACGATGACGGTGATCCTGCCAGTCATTATGTGGCTGTTAGCAATCGTTGTTGTCTGGCTGGCAGCCGATTTCGTGATATTGCGATGGCTTGAACATCTGGGCCGGTTCGCCCGGCTTTACGGTCGAGAGCGCTATAAGTTAAAACCAGAGCTGACGCCCACCGCACCGCATGAAATCCGTGAGCTCTCCAAAAGCCTGTCCTCGATGGCAGCACGGATCAGTGCACGTGATGTAGAATTGCAGGACACACTGGACCAGAAGCAAATCCTGATCCGGGAGGTGCATCACCGGGTAAAAAACAATCTGCAGATCATTATCAGCCTGATCAATTTGCAGCTTGGCCGCTTGAAAGATGGTTCTGCGCGAGAAGCCTTGCGGCAAGCTCAGGTCCGGATCAATGCCCTCGCCATCATTCATCACAATCTCTACGAGGCCGAGAAGCTTACGCAGATCCAGATTGTACCCTTCATTGAAAATATTGCACGCCTCACACACGCGGCATCAACCTATGATGGTTTTGATGTAAGGCTCGAGTTTGATTGTGATCTGGGTGAACAAATTCTGACAACCGATCAGGCTGTCCCGCTGGCCATGTTTATAACCGAGGCAATGACCAATGCCTATAAGCATGCCTTTCAGCCGGGCCAGGCAGACCAGGTTATTTCTGTTAAAATACAGTTTTTTATTGGTTCTGATGGGGCGAAGGAAATTTCTGTTATCATCAAGGATAACGGCCTGGGACTGGATCTTTCGAGCACTTATAAGGGCATGGGCTCAACCCTGATTGATGCTTTTGCCAGCCAGCTGGATGGTGAGGCGGGGTTACAGTCTGACGCTGGCGAAGGTGTGACGGTGTCGATCCGGTTTCCGATTTAATAGGCCGTTCCGGAACCAAAATGCTTTCGGCAGCGTTTGACCCTTGTGTCAAACCAAAGGAGATGGCCATGAGAAAAATATTTTATGCAGTGGCGGCGACCGTCATGTTGTTCGCGCTTTCAGCCTGCAACACAGTTCGTGGTGCTGGTCAGGATGTTGAAGAGGTTGGTGAGGCCATTCAGGACACGACAAACTGATCCTCATGCAAAAAAACAAGCATTAAAAAACCCCGCCGGAGCGATCCGGCGGGGTTTTTTC
>PFFX01000153.1:0-8919 GCA_002783385.1 Rhodobacterales bacterium CG15_BIG_FIL_POST_REV_8_21_14_020_59_13
AGCGGCGAGCGCTTCCTGCATCCGGGTGCGACGGTGCGTTATCTGGAACAGGATCCGGATCTTTCGGCCTGGCCGACCGTGTTTGACTATGTGCGCTCCGGCCTCACCCCCGGCGATGATGAACATCGCGCGCTTTATTATCTCAATTCACTGGGCCTGACGGGCGATGAAACAACGGCCACGCTGTCGGGTGGGGAACGCCGCCGCGCCGCTCTGGCGCGGGCGCTCGCCCCGGCTCCGGACCTTTTGCTTCTGGACGAGCCCACCAACCATCTCGATCTGCCCGCGATTGAATGGCTGGAAGACGAGCTGAAATCCGGAAGTTCGGCCTTCGTCCTGATCAGTCACGACCGGCGCTTTCTCTCCAACCTGTCGCGAAAGACGGTCTGGCTGGACCGCGGCACAACCCAGGAATTGAACAAGGGATTTGCTGCCTTTGAAGACTGGCGTGATGATCTCTTGGAAAAGGAAGCGGAGGAACAGCACAAGCTCTCCCGCGAGATTGCCCGCGAGGAACACTGGGTGCGCTATGGCGTTACCGCCCGGCGCAAACGCAATGTCCGGCGCATGCGCGAGCTGGGCGATCTGAAAGACAAGCGCAGTAATTACGAGAAAAGCACTGGCCTTGCCTCGATCGAGCAAACCGATGCCGGAAAATCCGGAAAGCGTGTGGTTGAAGCCACCGGGCTCAACAAGAGCTGGGGCGATGCGCCGATTATCCGCGACTTTTCCATCCGGATTGACCGCGGCGAGCGCATCGGCCTGATCGGTCCCAATGGCGCGGGCAAGACGACACTCCTCAACCTGCTGATCGGGAAGCTGGAACCCGATGCGGGGGAGATCCGGCTGGGCACGAATCTGGAAATTGCGACGCTGGACCAGCATCGCGCTGCGTTAAATCCGGACTGGTCGGTGAAAGAGGCGCTCTCACCCGGTGGCGACATGATCGAGGTGGGCGGCACGACCAAGCACGTCATGGCCTATATGAAGGATTTCCTGTTCCGTCCCGAACAGGCGGGGACGCCGGTGCGGACCCTGTCTGGCGGGGAAAAGGCGCGGCTCCTGCTGGCACGGGCACTGGCACGGCCCTCCAATCTGATGGTGCTGGACGAGCCGACCAATGATCTTGATCTGGAAACGCTCGATCTTCTGGAAGATTTCATCGCCGGATATGACGGCACCGTTCTTCTGATCACCCACGACCGCGACTTCCTCGACCGCATTGCCCAGCGTGTTATTGCACCGGAAGGTGGCGGTAAATGGCAGATCTATGCTGGCGGCTATTCCGACATGATGGCCCAGCGCGGCGCGGATGTGGCGGCGCGAAAAGCAGTGAAGTCCAGCACATCCGCCAAGTCTTCCGGCTCTGCCGTACCGAAAGCGGAAAAGCGCAAAATGGCCAACAAGGACAAATATGCGCTGGAAAAGCTGCCGCGCGAGATTGACCGGCTGCACCAGACGATCGCGGCGCTCGAGGCTGAACTGGCCATACCGGACCTGTTCAAGAAGAATCCGGAGCGTTTTGCCGCCGCGTCGAAAGAACTGGCAACCGCACAGGCCGGTCTTGATGCCAAGGAAACGCAATGGCTGGAGCTGGAAGCGCTGCGCGAAGAAATCGAGAATGATTCCGCATAAAGGGAAATGGGGCGACTGACGGGGCTTGAACCCGCGACCGCTCGGATCACAACCGAGTGCTCTACCAGCTGAGCTACAGCCGCCACAAAGGCAAGGAGGCGCGTTATAGAAGGCCTGTATTCCGCGTCAAGCATGCCAAGGAGTGGACAGACAGACCCTTCCAAAGCTATCGCCGCCTTGAACACTATTAAATGGGTAAGTGACCTTAAAAATGCAAAAGCGAAAAATCCTGAAGCCCAAACCGATCAGCGGATTTCCGGAATACACGCCGGAGATCCGCAGGGTTGAAATGCGCTGGATCGATACGATCCGCGAAACCTTCGAGCGCTATGGCTATGTCAATATCGAGACGCCCTCGGTCGAGGAGGCCGAGACGCTGGCGGCCAAGGGCGGCGATGTCGACAAGGAAATCTATGGCCTGCAACGCCTGAATGACGACGGCGAGGATAAAGGCGCGCGCCTGGCCCTGCACTTTGACCTGACCGTGCCGACGGCGCGCTATGTCGCCCAGCATTTCAATGATCTCACCTTCCCGTTCAAACGCTATCAGATCCAACGTGTCTGGCGCGGCGAACGCCCGCAGGAAGGCCGGTTCCGTGAATTCCTGCAATGCGATGTCGATGTGATCGACCAGGACGGGATCAGCCATGATTTCGACGCGGAAATTCCGCTAATCGCCATGCAGGCGCTCAATGCCGTTGGCGCGGGTCCAATCCGCTTCATGCTGAACAACCGGAAAATCCTGACCGGTTTCTATCAGGGACTGGGCATCGAAAACGCCGGTGATGTCATTCGCGTCGTCGACAAGATCGACAAGCTGCCCGCCGCCGAGATCGAGCGTATCCTCACCGGAGAGCTGGGTCTTGCAGCGGATATCGCAAAAGCCTGCCTTGCCCTCGCACAAATCCGCTCGACGGATAACCGCTTTGCCGACGAAGCGCGCGCGCTTGGTGTTCAGAACGATCCCTTCGAGGAGGGGTTGACGGAGCTCGCAGCCGTCATGGACCGGTTGAATGCGTCTGAGAAAGGCGCGTGCGTGGCCGAAGCCAATCTGGGGATTGCGCGCGGGCTCGATTATTATACCGGCGTCGTCTATGAGGCGCAGCTGATTGACTATCCGGAATATTCCACGATCTGTGCTGGCGGACGCTATGCCGATCTGGTGGGGGCCTATATCAAGAGTGATCTGCCCGGCGTGGGCATATCCATCGGTCTGACCCGGCTTTTCGCCAAGCTGGTGAAGGAGGGCAAGATCAGCGGCGAACGGGCCTCTCCGACGGATGTGCTGATTGCCCGCTTCCCGGAAAATGACGTGCTGGCGCTGGACCGGCTGGCCAGCCAGCTGCGCACGCGCGGCATCAATGTCGAAGTCTATCATGAGACAGCGAAATTGAAGAACCAGTTCCGCTATGCCGAGCGCAAGGCCATTCCCTATCTCTGGTTTGCCGGTGACCCTCATGAGGTCAAGGATCTCGGGGCGGGCGAGCAATCACAAGCCGATCCCGCAAGCTGGCTTCCTTCCCGGCTCCAAGGCTGATGAAGCGCCTCGCCGTCATCGGGCCGGGTAAGGTCGGACGGACGCTGGCGCGGTTGTTTCATGTGGCCGGTGTCTTCGAGATCGGCGCCCTTTTGGCGCGGAAGGATGAAACGCCGGGAGACGCAGCGGCGTTTATCGGTGCAGGTGAGCCCGGAGGATCACTGGCTCACGCCGATATCATCCTCATCGCTGTACCCGATCCAGTGATGGAAACCGTGATTGCCGGACTGGCCGGGGAGCGCCTCAAATCCGGTGTGATCATCGCGCATACGTCCGGCGCGCTGGGGCCGGAGCTGTTTGCGCCACTGGCCCGCAAGGATGTCCACACAGGCTGTGCCCATCCGGTGAAGGCCTTCTCTGATCCCGAACGGTCTGTGGCCACTTATGCCGGAACGATGACGACATTGCAGGGTGACGCGCCCGCACGATCTGAACTGGCGAAGGCCTTTCAGGCCATTGGCGGGCAGACGCTGGATTTACCAGATGGCATTGACCGGACGCTCTATCACGCGGCCATCGTGTTCATGGCCAATCATCTGCCGGCTTTGGTCCAGGCGGGTCTGGAAACCTTTGCCCATGCGGGGATTTCCCGGGCGGACGGGCTGGCGATTACCGGACCTATTCTGCACGATACTCTGGAGGCGGTGCTCGAAAAAGGCCCGGCAGCGGCCCTGACCGGTCCGGTCGCGCGTGGCGATGCAGCAACGGTGGCGCGGCATCTGGAAAAGCTGAACGCGGCGGACCCGGACCTGGCAGTACTTTATGCCGCTCTGGCCCGTGCTACGGCGGACCTCTCCGCTGAAAAGGGTGAGGCGTCTGCCGAGGGCCTGCTGGCAATCGGGGAAATGACCCAGCCGGAGCATGACTAAGCCGTTATCTTTTCGAAAGACGGGACCCCTTTACACCATCACGACAGGTACGCCCTGCGCCAACCTGCCACCAGCGCCCCTGCCGCGCAGATTGAGGGCAGGTCAGTGGCCGTGCCAGCGTGGCTCTGGGTCCCAATTTTCGTCAAGCCTGCGGCGTGGTTCGAGGCTGCCTGCCGGCAGCACCTCACCATGAGGTGAGTTGATAGGTGCCATCGAGAATGCCCCCCTTCCCCCTCACACTCGAAACCGGATCCATGATCCGCTTTCTCCGCCCTTCCCCCTTGAAAGGGAGGCGAGCGAGGGGTGACGAGCTCAGTCTGTCTTTTTCACTGACAGTTTCACCGTCTGGCCGGTCAGCTTGGCGTCCGTGGTAAACCCATCGCCGAGCGCCAGGTTCAATTCCACCGCCAGCGTTTCGGATTTAATCATTTCGCCATGGGCGTCGATAGCCGCGGCAACATCGGCATCCCCCTCCACACCCAGAAGTATCCGGTCAGAGACATCGAGACCGGCTTCCTTGCGCGCGGTCTGGACGGCACGGATAAGATCGCGGGCCAAGCCTTCGCTTTCCTGATCCGCATCGACCGAGACGTCAAGCACGGCCGCGCCGATCTTGTCGAAGGGCTCGGCTGCGGTGCCTTCGGCACTTTCCAGACGCATCTCGAAATCGCCCTCGCCCAGCGTTTCTTCGGCCACGACGGCGGTGCCATCGTCATTAAGCGTGAATTCGCCGTTACGGGAGGCGGTCATGACATCTTTCATCTTCGCGCCGAGGCGGCGGCCGATGACGGGATTGACCTTCATCTGCAGCTCGCCATATTTCGACAGATCTTCCGCAAAAATGACCTCGCGGACATTGACCTCTTCGGCGATCAGGCCCTTGAAAGCGTCAAGACTGCATGCTTCCGGGTGGGCGATGACCAGAGATTTGAGCGGCAGGCGCACGCGCAAGCGGAAGCGTTCGCGCACGGCGAGCGTCGCCGAACAGGCTTCACGGACGCGGTCCATCGCCGCCACCAGATCATGCTCCTGCGGGAAGAGATCAGAAGCCGGCCAGTCGGTCAGGTGCACGGAACGCTCACCGGTCAGGCTCTTGTAAAGCTTTTCGGCGATGATCGGCATCAGCGGCGCCACAATCTGCGAGGCCCTGACCAGGACCGTGTAGAGTGTATCGAAGGCAGCAGCCTGCGCCCCGGCATCCTCACTGCCCCAGAAGCGGGCGCGCGAGCGGCGGATATACCAGTTGGTCAGGGCATCGGTGAACGCCTTGGTTTCGCGGCAGGCGCCGGGAACATCATAGGCATCCAGACGCTCGGCCACGGCCGCGGCGAGTTCACCGGTCTTGGTAAGAATGTAGCGGTCGAGGCTGTCATCCGCCCGGGTGACCAGTTGCGGGGTACGCGTCTCCAGATTGGCATAGAGCGAGAAGAAGGCATAGGCGTTGAGGAGCGGCGCGATGGCTTCGCGCTGGACCGCGGCCACTTCACGGCCTTCCTTCGGCACCAGAAGATCACCACCGGTCAGGACCGGCGAGGAGATCAGGAACCAGCGCATCACGTCCGAGCCGTATTCATTAAAGAATTCGAGCGGGTCGGGATAATTGCGCAGACGCTTGGACAGTTTCTGGCGGTTTTCGTCCAGTACGACACCGTGACAGATCGCCGATTTGAAGGGCGGGCTATCGAACAGCATCGTGCCCAGCACCATCAGCGTGTAGAACCAGCCGCGCGTCTGGGCGACATATTCGACAATGAAATCGGCCGGGAAATTGGCCTCGAACCAGTCCTTGTTCTCGAACGGGTAATGCACGGCCGCATAGGGCATGGAGCCGGATTCAAACCAGCAATCGAAGACATCCTCAACGCGGCGCATCATCGACTTGCCGGTCGGATCATCGGGGTTCGGCCGCACCAGATCATCGACATAAGGCCGGTGAAGATCGGTCACTTCGGTGCCGAAATCGGCCTGCAATTCATCGATCGAGCCATAAACATCGACGCGCGGATAATCGGGATTGTCAGAGACCCAGACCGGGATCGGCGTGCCCCAGAAACGCGAGCGGGAGATGTTCCAGTCCTGCGCATTGGACAGCCAGTTGCCGAACAGCCCGTCTTTCACATACGGCGGTGTCCAGTCGATCTGCTGGTTCAATTCGACCATACGCTCACGGAATTTCGAGACTTCCAGATACCAGCTCTCGACCGCCTTGTAGATCAGCGGTTCGTCGGTGCGCCAGCAATGCGGGTAATTGTGGTCGATCGTGTCATGGCGGATGAGTTTACCCTCATCCTTGAGACGCTGGGTGATCGGTTTGTTGGCATCAAAGACCAGCATGCCTTCATAGTCAGTGATGGCGCTGGTGTATCTGCCGGTATGATCGACCGGCACAACGACGCCGATACCGGCCCCCTTGCACGCCTTGAGGTCATCCTCACCAAAGCCGGGGGCCATGTGTACGATACCGGTGCCATCCTCATCGACGACGAAATCGCCCGACAGCACCCGGAAGGCGTTTTCCTGGCCAAGGAAATAATCAAAGGGCGGCGTATAGTGCAGGCCCTTCAGCTCGGCGCCACTGACCTCGCCGAGCTTTTCATAACCTTCCAGCTCTTTCTTGTATTTTTCCAGGCCATTTGCAGACAGGACGAGCTTGTCCGCGCCCTTGCCCATCACCGCATAAGTGATGTCCTCGCCCACCGCGATGGCGAGGTTGGACGGCAGGGTCCAGGGGGTCGTCGTCCAGATCAGGACCCGTGCGCCGTCCAGCAGGCCGGTGCCATCGGTCAGCGCAAAGGCGACCGTGACTGCAGGGTCGGTGCGCATGCGATAGGAATTATCCAGCCGGGTCTCGAAATTCGAGAGCGGGGATTCCACTGCCCAGCTATAGGGCACGACGCGGTAATCCTTATAGACCAGACCCTTGTCATAGAGCTGTTTGAACGCCCAGATACAGCTTTCCATGAAGGAGACATCCAGCGTCTTGTAAGCGTTTTCCGTGTCCACCCAGCGGGCCGAGCGGCGGATATATTCTTCCCAGTCCTCGGTATAGCGCAGGACCGCCGTGCGGCAGGCGTCGTTGAATTTGTCGATGCCAAGATCCAGCACCGCCTTGCGGCCGGAAACACCGATTTCCTTTTCTGCCGCCAATTCCGCCGGCAGGCCATGCGTGTCCCACCCAAAGCGGCGCTCGACGCGCTTGCCCTTCATGGTCTGGTAGCGCGGGATCACATCCTTAACGAAGCCGGTCAGCAAGTGGCCATAATGGGGCAGGCCGTTGGCAAAGGGGGGGCCGTCATAGAAGACGAACTGGTCGTTTTCCGGCCGGCTTTCGACCGAGGCTTCAAACGTCCGGTCCTCATCCCAGAAGCCCAGAATTTCCCTGTCGATCGCCGGCAGGGACAGGGGCGACGGGAGCGAGGGAAATTTCTGGGTCATGGCGTTACCGATTCAAAGGTCAGAGCAGAGCCGCTTGATCCCATCCTTTGCGCGGACAGGCAAGCAAGGCCCGCCGATATAGTCAGCATGACGCGCAAAGGCCAGTGTCACTCGCGTTTGAGATTGACCTTTGCGGTTGGCAGGACATGTTTGTGCAGGGAGAATCACGCATGATCGACATCATTCCGCGCCGTTCCGGTTTCCGCCTTCGCACCTGGCTGGCCCGCCGCGTGGCGCGCAAGGCGTCGCGGGGGCTCAGTCCTGATGTGGACATGGCGGTGGGACGCAAGATCATGGATTCGGCCGGTGACCGCATTCCGATGGACAGATCGGTGGTCTATGCCGACGTCCAGCTGGCGGGGCTCAGAACCCTGGTCTTCGGCCCGAAAGCGCCACGCGGAGGTCAATTGCTCTATCTGCATGGCGGCGGCTATTGCCGCGGCTCGGCCTATAGTCACCGTCCCTTCATTTCGCGGCTGGCCGCGGCGCTGAACATCAAGACGCGTGCACCCGATTACCGGCTGGCTCCTGAACATCCCTGCCCGGCGGCAGTCGATGATGCCCTCGCTGCCTATCGCGATATGCGCAAGGGCATGGAAGGCCCCGTCATCGTTGCAGGCGATTCAGCCGGCGGCGGGCTGGCGCTGGCTTTGACGCTGAAGCTGAAGGAATTGGGCGAGACCTTGCCGGATGCGCTGATCCTCTATTCGCCGTGGACGGATCTGACGATCAGCGGCGAAAATGTTAAGCTGAAGGACGCTATTGATCCGCTACTGCGGGCTCACTGGCTGAGCGAAGCGGCGGATCTCTACGGGACGGAACTGGGCCGCGATCATCCGCTGTGTTCACCGCTCTTTGGTGATTTTGCCGGATTTCCGCCCACCCTGATCCAGACCGGTACGGATGAAGTCCTGCTCGATGATACGATACGGCTGGCCGGGCGGATGGAAGAGGCCGGTGTGGATGTCACCTGCGAGCTCTGGGACGGGCTCTGGCACGTTTTTCCGCTGTTCCAGCCGCTCTTGCCGGAAGGCCGGACCGCCAACCGGCGCGCCCGCGCCTGGCTGGATGAACGGTTTGACCATCAGGTTTCTCCGTCTCGGCGCTGACCGGGAAAGGCTTGATGGATTTCACACCTTCTCGCCCTGCGTGCGAGAACGGCGGCGGTTTCTGGCATCTGAATTGAAAGTGAACGCAGGCCTCACATCCCGGTCAGACACAATCGGGCATGTTGGCCACTGACTTGATCACGCCAACACGAAAGGAGCCTGTCATGTCACGCATTACAACGAAACTTCTGGTCTCCGCCGCTGCTCTGGCCGCGATCACGGCCGGATCGGCCGCCGCTGCTGACTGCGCCCTTGATGTGCGCCATTCCGGCGATGGCAGTGGCTTTCTGACCGCCAGCGCTGCTGCGGACCGTCCCGGCCATTGGGAAATGAC
>PFFX01000153.1:8935-17543 GCA_002783385.1 Rhodobacterales bacterium CG15_BIG_FIL_POST_REV_8_21_14_020_59_13
CCGACGGGCTATCTTGACATGTCGCAATCAGGCCAAGTGCGTCCGAGCCGCTATATGTCAACATTGTCGCGTAACTATCTGACCACGATGTATCGCGGGCCGGCCCGTTACGGCCCGGAAGCCCCCTATGGCGTCCGTCCGCAGAATGAGCGCCTGAATGAAGGCGCCTATGGTGTGGATGTGTCTGTCGCCGCTGAATTGAGGGTCTATGACAGCTCCGGCCGCCTGGTCTGTCGGGACAGCATCAATCAACAGGCCATGCCGGCGACCCCGCAACGGGGCCGGGCCTATATGCCGCTCAACCCCCAGCGGCTGGGCTTTTCGCGCTTCAACTACTAACCGCTTCCCCCTTCTGAGGAAACCGCGCCCGGCCCAGAGCCGGGCGTTTTCTTTTGGGCGCTTTCATGAAGCTGAATTGATAATGAATACAGCGCTCAGGATCGCCTCATACCGTCTCGTCTAGACAGGAGACATAGCCGGTCAAGCAATTCCGCACCGGCCCGTTTGACAGGAGACTTAAAATGAAACTTCGCACCCTGATCGCCGGCGCATTTGTCGCCGCTTCCGTTGTCAGCATGGCCGGTGCCGCTGACGCTCAGTCCCGCCGCAACGAGGTTCGCGTGAACCAGTATGGCGTGCAGAACGAAGTCGCCGGCCGCCAATATGGCTCGCGCAACAGCGCCTCGCTTCGCCAGGACGGTTATCGCCAGCACATCCTGATCATGCAGGATGGCAGCCATAACGGCACCACAGTCGCTCAACAAGGCAGCTATAATGACGCCTATGTCGACCAGTATGGCCGCCGCAACGACGCCGTCATTGGCCAGCAGGGTTATAATAATGGCGCCACTGCCGTTCAGACCGGCACCAACAATCTGTCAGGCATCTATCAGATGGGATCGAACAATTCGGCCCTGACCGATCAGGCTGGCAACAACAATGCCGGTGCCATCATTCAGGTTGGCAATGGTAATCGCGGCACGCTGCGCCAACGCGGCAGCGGCAATGTCACCCTGGTCATCCAGGGCGATCACTAAACCCGCCACATTTCCGAGTATTGCGCCCGCCCTCACCGGCGGGCGCATTTGCTTCTGACTGTCACCTGCAAACGGTTACAGAATTTTCATGTAAGGGGGAATGGACTCAACTGGGCAGTCAGCTAGCTTCGATTGCATAGTTATCCGGGGATTATCATGTTTCGTACCATTTCGCTTCTGGCAGTTTTGCCGCTTTCACTTGCCGCTTGCACCACGATGACGGCGGAAGAACAGGCCGCTGTTCAAGAACAACGGGCGCAGGAAACCCGGACTGTCGAAGAAGGCGGGCTACGCTGCCGCACGATTCGTCAGACCGGATCGCGTCTTGGCAATCGTGTTTGCCGCACCGATGAGGAATGGGAACAAATGGAGCGGGACGCCCAGGAAGCCCATGACCGTCTGGATAGTGGAAATGCGCGAGGCGCAAGTCCTGATCAGGGTTTTGGCGGCTAAATCAGCCTTCCATACGTGTTTAAAGGCCGCCGGTGACACCGGCGGCTTTTTTCATACCCGGATCGTCAGGCCATCACGGGCCAATGCATCACCGGCAATCAGCTTGTTGTAGATATCAAGGCAAGCCGCCGCACCATAGAATTCGTGGAAGGTTAACCAGTTGCGCGCAGTTGCGGCAAAAGCCGCCCAGTCCTTGCTGTAGGCGGCCTGAAACCCGCCCGGACCCAGCTTTTCCCGTGCTTTTTCCATATGGTCCGGCGCAAAGAAGAAGGCCGGTTTCGGGCCGGGCAAATTCTTTGCAGGAGCGCTGTGTTCCCAATGCGCTCCGCCGACCCGGATATTGGCCTTCATCTGATCGCCCAGACGGGAATGAACATCACGATTGACCGAAGCATCACCCGCAAAATCCACCATCATGGCCGGCCTGCCCAAAGGCAGGCGGTCAATATCGGAATAAAGATGCACCTCCTCATAGAGGCCCAGACCGGCGACAAATTCGCTGGAACCGGCCGAGGTCAGAGCGCAGATCATCACGCCTTCAATGGGCGCGGCGTGCAGACAGCGGGCCATACCGATGGCGGTCTTGCTGGAAGCGCTGGTGAGATAGACGCGGCTGGCCCCGAAGGCGGATTGCTCGCGCAGATAGCGCGCCAGTAGCCAGCCTGTCAAAAAGAGCGGTTGCAGCACCATCTGCTCAGCCTCAAGGGCCGGATTATATCCCGCATCGCCCGCACACCGGATGTAACGGTTATAGGCGGGCGGCAGAGTGGCGCGATGATCATTCGCATCGGTGAAGCCTGCCTTTGATATTTTTGACGGGGTGACGATCAAATCCGACGCGGCCGGGAAATAACCATAGATACGGTCTCCCACCGGCAAGTTCGTATGCCGGCTCTCAGAGACCACAGCGAATCCCCAGACCGGCAAACGTCCCTTTCCCTCGCCGGATGCCGGGAAGAAATCCCAATACCGCATGATCTCGCCAAAGGCGGCATAAGTGATGTTGTTCGCGGTCAGCGCGAAGCTGTCGATTGTCAGCCGCGCTTCGCCCTCGCTCAGAGCACGCGGTTCCACTGCGGTACAGTCCGCCATGCGAATATCTGCCCGGTCGATTTCCAGTGCCCAGTTTTCCATCTGCGTGTCTCCCGGTCCTCACCCTAGAGCCTTTTCTCATGGCCAGTGAAAAGGCTCCAGCCTATTGTTTGGCCGCATTGTCGAACCGCGAAACCGGTTCCCGCTTTCGCTGAAAATGCTTTAGGCCCATTGAGCCAATTGGCAAGTCCTGCGGGAGAACCCGGATTCACACACATATTCGTCTGTAAAGCTGCCGAAAGGTCATGACTTTTTTCAGCCAAGGGTTATCGCCTAGAGTTGTCGGCAAGCGCTTGAGACCCCATGGCACCAAGTACATTCAAAGATCCTGAATTTCTGGCGCGCCTGGCCGCCGGTGACCGGGCCGCGTTCGAGCAGCTTTTCCGCCAGTACAATGCCGGTATGGTCCGGCTCGCCACTACAATCCTGAAGAACCGGGCATCGGCCGAAGAGGTGACACAGGAAGCCTGGCTATCCGTGCTGACCCATATCGGTCAGTTTGAACGGCGCTCGTCACTGGCCGGATGGATTTTCACGATTCTGGTCAACGCGGCGCGCCGCCGCGCTGTCAATGATGGGCGCATCGTCCAGTTTGATCACGACGATAGGATTGATCCTTTGGCAGACGCTTTTGATGGACGCGGGCGCTGGAAACATCACCCCGAACTCCGTGAATCCATGACTGCAGAGCATATCGTCGCTGACCGCGACATGCTCGAGCATGTTGAGCAGGCGATATTGCACCTTCCTCCGGCCCAGCGCTCGGTTCTCATTCTCCGGGGCCAGCGCGGAATGGAATCTGCTGATGTCTGCCGCATTCTTGATATTACCGACTGTAATATGCGGGTCCTGCTGCATCGGGCCCGCCAGACCCTGAAATCAAGGCTGGAAGGGGTTCTGGCATAACATACCGCTTGCGATCTGAAATTTTTTGCGGCCGGGTGTAACAAATCCCGGCGTTGTGTCTCATTCATATGTGAGACTGGAAAAGGAACTATGCGCCATGTTGACGTGTAAGGATGTCGCCCATCGTGCTGACGCCCTGATCGACGGGGAATTGACGGGGTGGGATCTTCTGAAACTGCAAATGCATTTGGCCCTGTGCGGCGCCTGCCGCCGGTTTGTCGATCAAATGCGGGTTACGCGTGATATCTCCCGGACAGTGCTGGCATTGCCACCGGAGGATTTGAAAGGCACCGAAGCGGGGCGCATTGATTCCCTCCTTTCCCGGCTTCACGATCAGAAGCAACACGGCGGGAGCTGAATCCCGGCCGATAAGGATATCACAATGAGACATATCACTTCCGGCCTCGTTGCCGGTTTCGCGGCAACCGTCGTCCTTTCCATGATGATGTTTGCCAAAACCATGATGGGCATCATGCCCGAGCTGGACGTCATCATGATGTTGAGCGGAATGATGGGCGCGCCAGTCTTGATGGGCTGGCTGGCCCACTTCATGATCGGCACCCTTGTCTGGGGGGGAGGGTTTGCCATCCTTTATGACAAAATTCCGGGCGGCAGCGCACTGATCAAGGGCGTACTCTTCGGTATCGCCGCATGGTTGCTCATGATGATCATGGTTATGCCCATGGCTGGAGCCGGCCTCTTCGGGATGGCTCTCGGGATCATGGCCCCCATGATGACCCTGGTGCTGCACGTGATTTTCGGTGCTGTTCTCGGGCTGGTTTTCCAGCTCGTTCAGGGCAAACCGGCTGCTGACTGATCCTGTCTGTCCGCTGCGGGGCCGTGTGGTCCCGTGGCGGAACGCACACGCAAGTCAGCCGCCGGAATAGGCCGGCGTATAATTGCGGTCAATGCGCCAGAAATTGAACTCAAGACGTTCCAGTGGCCGTTCAGAATCTGCTGGCTGGGCCCCGGTTCTTATCGTGACGCCAATGTCAGACAGGACACCGGGATGCAGTCTGAAATAATTGTGTCTCTCGCCCGCGCCGGCGTCCTCGACCAGAATGAAATGCACGGTTTCAACCCCACGGAAAACGGCCCGGGATTCAGACGACAGCTGGTCGGGCCGTGCGGCTCCGAAACGGGTGCTGCCGAATAAAAGGCCGGCCAGCCCCAGCGCGTTGTCGTCGGGATTGATATAGACATTGATTTGACCGAATCCGATACCGAACATCTCGGCAACCAGCCGCTGTTCCATCACCCCCAGATCGATATCTGGAGCCGCGAGGATCAGGGTGTTGATGCGATAGGTATTGCGCATGGACAGACCGGCCCCGCGTGACTCGATCAAAAGCTCGCGCAAGGCCGTCGTTGCGATAGAGGCACCACGGCTGTGGGCGATGACAACGATTTCCTCGACGCCCTCGGTCGAGGAAATCAGGCGCAGGGTTTCCTTGAAATGGAAGATGGAGAATTCTCCATTCTGCGTGTCTCCGAAATAACTCAGCAGGTTGGGCTCACCCGTTGGCCAGCTGAACAGGACTGGCACCCCGCTCCAGCCGGACGCCGCCCATAATTCGAACAGATTATAGGCTCCGTCCTCGAAACCATTATTGAACCCGTGAACAAAGAGAACGACTTGTCCTGATTGCCGGGCGCGGATCTCATCAGCAAGAGCGGTGCGGAATCCGGCACCTGCCCGCAGGTAAGCGCCGACGGCCGACCGGTCGCGTGTAAACGCGTTATTTTCAATCGAGAACGGCAAAGGAGTCCCCGGAAAGCGGATCAGCTCTTCAATACCCGCAGCCTGGTATCGGGGCCGGGCTCGGGATTGTTCCTGCCCGGACATGTATGCCGAATAGGCCGGCAAGGTCATGTTCGACACTTCGATCCCGATTCTGCCAAACGCCATCGAGCTTGACCGCGACGTTCCATATTCTCCAGCTGGAGTGGTGTTACGGTCCGTGATGTAGAGAAGCGACGGCCGCTCTGCAGGTTGGAATGCGCCCACTTCAACAGAAGAGTCAGAGATTTCCACCCAAGGATTGGGAGAAACGGCCCCCGTATAGGTGCTCACACAGGCTGGAAGCGCCAGGCAAAGACAGATGATCCATAATTTATTCAAATGATTTTCTCCGGACATTGCCGCCAAGTTTTCATTTGATCCCGTGCACCGTCAAATCACAACCCGGATAATAGCCGTTTTCCAACCCGGGAGGGGCCCGGGCAAACGGGCTTCAATTCCGATTTGGATTGCCGGTTTATGTGGATGCCAAAGCCAGAGTCCGGACAATCCAGATGATCTGTGGATCTGCTCACATCCATATCCGGGACAGCTTATTTACTCCTTCACATTGCGAAGGGGGCCTGCTTCCGGACGGGCCTTGACCGGATTTGGTTTGTGCTGATCAAGGAAGGTCAGAAGCTGATCTGCCGGTAAGGCTTTTGACAAGCCAAAGCCTTGCGCCATGTCGCATCCCATGACGCTGAGCGCGGACAGGATGTCATCATCCTCCACGCCTTCCGCTGTCACGGACATGCCCAGATTGTGCGCCAGATCGATGGTGGATTTGAGGAGGGTGCGGTCCTTCGCCGAAGTGTGCGCGCCCTTGACGAAGACCTGATCCATTTTAAGTTCGTGGCACGGCAAGCGCTTGAGATAGGCCAGCGACGAGAACCCTGTGCCATAGTCATCAATGGCCAGACGTATGCCGGCATCGACCCAGCGGTCGAGATTGTGCATGGCCTTGTCCGGACTGGACATCATGGCGGTTTCAGTGATCTCGAAGATCAGCCCAGATGCCCCGAAACCGACGATTTCGAGGATGCGCAGACCAAATTCCGGATCGGTGACCAGACGACCGGAAATATTTACCGCAATCGAGATGTCATGACCCGCCTGGATGAGCCGGCCCCTGTCCTGCAGGATTTTGCGGACCGTCCATTCGGTCAGTTCACGGATCTTTCCGGTTTCCTCAGCCTGAGGAATGAAGGCACACGGGGAAATATATCCACGGTCTGGATCATTCCAGCGGCAGAGCGCTTCTGCCGCGCTGTACACACCTTTTCGAAGATCAAGCTTCGGCTGATAGTGTATTTGCATATGACCGGTTTCGGTGGCGGCCATCATGCGTGTCATCAGATTGAGATTTTCGGCCGGATCCCCGAAGCTTTTTTCGTTATAGATGGCGTAAGGCGACCCTTGGTCATGAGCCTGGCTGACCGCAATGATGGCATTGCGGATGGCAATCTCGCCCTGAGGGGTGTTATCCAGCCCGATCGTGGCGCTGACATCGACATTCACGCCATCAATATTGATCGGCGCGCAGAAGACGCGCCATAGATCAGCTGTTTCATCTTCAACGACCAGTTCGTCATTGGTATCCAGCACAACACCGAATTGCCCCGCTCCGATCAGGGCCACACTGGTCACGCCGTCAATGGACTGCAACCGCTCACCCAAAAGCCGTTGCATTTTGATGAAATTGGCAAAGCCCAGAAGGCTTTCGATGTGAGAGGCGCGCTCAAGATGAAACACGGCAACATATTCCGGGTGCCCCCCCGCAAGGGCGGCCTGATCGCGTTCTGCAACTAGCCAATGGCGGGTCGGCAGGCCGGTTTCTGCATCGGTGTTCAGCTGCTTGCGCATGAGGCCGGCGCGGGCGCGAAAACCGAGCATCGCCATTACCAGGCCGATCACAGCCAGCAGCATCAATCCACCCACTGCCAAGACCATGATCATACGCTGGCGGGCTTCGCTGCGGGCGAGCGCAAGGTCGCGGGCCAAGCCTTCGGCGCGTAATTGCTGAATCTGCAGGTCCTGCGCTGCAAAATCGAACTGCGCCCCGATCAGGGCGGAATTGGCGTTGGCGGCAAATTCCCGGCCATCATCATCCAGGCGCTTGAAGGCGCGCAGATGATCAATCGCCAACTCATACTCGCCCAGCGCTTCATAGATGCGTGCGGCGGAGTCATGAAAATCGGTAAAGTGATGATTGGTTTCGGCAACGGGTACGTCATCAAAGACTCTTTCGATACCTGCGCGCGCCGCCCGATAATCCCCGCGGCCCAGAGCCGCCTGCGCGCGAACTCCCCACAGGAAGCGTGACCATTCTCCACCGGAGCCTTCTCCTGCCACTTCAAAGGCGCGATCAACGGAGGCGTCGGCTGCCGCCCAATCAGTATTGGCAATATGCAAGGAGGCGACATTGTTGAGAATGCGCGCCTGCAACATGCCGCTGCCCATTGTTTCGGCCGCTGCAAGTGCCTGATCGTAATACTCGAGCGCTTCGGAATATTGCTCCAGCGCCGTGTAGGCATTGCCCAGATTGTTGAAGGCGGCGAGATCGAGATTGGTGTCACGGTGCCGCTCGACAGCATCCGCGAAATACTCGATGGCGCGCTCATACTGACGTGCGTCATTATAGATCGAACCGATGGATTGCAGAACAATGGCCTGACTTCGGGTCTCGCCAATGGCGGCATAAACATCATAGGCCTGCTGCAGGATTTCCAGCGATTGCCCGTGTTCGCCGGTCAGTTTCAGTATCCGGCCGACCGATAACAGCGTGTCGGCAAAAAGCTTTGTCGGGGCCGGATCTTCACCCAACAATTCCAAAGCGCGCTCGGCAACGGGCAAGGCTTCACCGGGCCGCCCCAGCCGTGTCATCGCCTCCGATTGCAACCAGGCGGCCGATGCCATGGCCAGATCACGTGTTTCGCCGTCAAAATCATATGGTAAGAGCTGTTCAGCGCGTTGTGCATGCTCCAGAGCGGCTACGGGATCGCTCATCATGCTTGTGCGTGCGGCCTCGATGGCATCCGCGTAGGGCGATTGGGGATGCCCGCTGGACTGTGCGAACGCCATTGGCATTGCTGTCAAGGCCGAAACAAGGATCAGCCCCTTGATCCATTTCAATAACGGCATTGATGTCTCCAGCATCAAACTCTACCACCCCTGCGTTTAAAAATAACCCGATAATCATTAAGATTTATGGAATTGGACGGGCGTTATTCGGCCTGGATATTTCCGGAAAAGAAAACCCCCTCCAGGCAACCGGGAGGGGGGGAGGTGGACCAGCAGTCAATTGCGAAAGCTAGAATTCGAAGCGCAGGCGGCCCCC
>PFFX01000153.1:17581-23137 GCA_002783385.1 Rhodobacterales bacterium CG15_BIG_FIL_POST_REV_8_21_14_020_59_13
CCGACAACTCAACCCGGGAATAGAAGCTGAATTCCGTCGAGCCCTCGAACAGGTAGGTGCCATACATCGCTTCAGCGAAGAGCGGACGTTCCCCGCCCAGACGCCAGTTCTGTGTCGAGACTTCCAGAGTGCCATTTTCGCGGTCTGCAACACCGGCAGCGGTATAACGCATTTCACCGCTTTCGATATGCAGAGGCTGGATCAGGCTGAGGCGGAGTGCGTCGCGATCCGAGACCAGGCCGTTTCGGGTCATGGTGACCTGGAAGGCCGTGGACATTGCATCCTGCGACAATTCCAGAACTTCGCTGTCGAAGTCTCCCGCACGGGTCCGGGCCATGGTAGCCGAGGCGTCAAGATTGAGTACCATGGGCAAGGCAACCGACGTTCCGAAGGTCACAGAGTCCGTCATCGTGCCACCGCTGAAGTCCAGCGGGCCGGTGCCCTGCGATCCCAGGAAGCCGGTGTCCTCCCGCAGAAGCGTGTAGGAAAGATTGACCTCCAGCCCGTCACGGACCGTGTGTTCAATCCCGCCGGCAAAGGCGGTCGCCTGATAGGCATCCAGGCCCGACACGCGCGCCCGTTCCTCGCCGGAAAAGGGCAGGACATACCTGTCCTCATCCCGCTCGGTCGAGACACCGAAATTGAGGCGGGTGCGGTTGTCCAGTGTGTAGGTGCCCATACCATAAAGGCCGCCGGACGCAAAACCCAGAACCGGATTGACGCCGCCGGTTTCAGGACGGTGGTCGGAGAAAAGGCCGAACCTGTCCTGGCCTGAGAAAGCCAACGCGCCATTGCCAAGTCCGAAGCGCATTTCGCGGCCGGATACGCGATCTGTCATGCGGATACCCAGCTGAACCGGCAACTCGCCATCGGTGATGTTTTCACGCGGATCGTGGCTGGACATAACCGCCGAGATACGGAGGTCACCCCGCGCCGCGATCGGGGCCGCATATTCCGTGGTGTCACGGAAGTCGGCAGCCCCATCGTCATCGCTGTCGGCATTGCGATTACGCTCGATGAAATAGGTTTCCGCATTGATCGCAGATTCCAGTTCCTCATCGGTCAGGTCCAGAGTGAGGTCATCGAGAGAAACCACGAAATCGCGGAAGGTGTTATTGAGATCCTCGAACAGGACGACGCTGTTTTCATCTGCCGCGTAGAAAGTAAGACGGCCACGGGTACGGACGGCACCAGCCACATCACGGCGTTGGAGACCGCTCGTTATGATGTAAAGGCTGTCCGGGTCGAGCGGCGACATGGCCGCCCCGACATCCAGCATGCCGCGGCCATAGACCGCATCGGTTCCCGGATCACCCAGATCACGCGCAGAACGCAGCAGCACATCGCCAACATCTCCGGCTTCCAGCCATCCCCAGCGGCCCTGAACCAGGGCTGCCGCACCGGCCACCATCGGGGTGGCAAAGGAGGTGCCGGACTGGCGCATCACGCCGCCCTCACCATCCGACACCAGGATCAGCTCGCCCGGCGCGACCAGGAAGCGGTCCATCAGGCGGTTGCCTTCCTCACACACGCCATTGACGGTAAAGCAGGCCTCGCCCGGACGGTTGGAGAAGGACGAGATATTGTTTGCCGGATCGACAGAGCCAACGATGATCAGATTGTCGACCGAGCCGACCGCAGACCAGTCGACATCGAAATCCTGCGTATAGCCGTCATTCCCGGCAGCGACGACAAAGAGTGCATCGCCGGCCCGGCGGGCGACTTGTCTGTCGCTGAATACATTTGCCCATTCCTGGGAGAAGGTTGTGCCCGGCACACCCAGGGACATGTTGACGACCAGAGCGCCGCTTTTGAGCAGTGAATTGATGCCGTCGCGGACATCGTCGAAATTGGTCGAAAGCGTGTCATCAAACGGATTGTAGGTGACCAGGGTGGCACCCGGAGCCACACCCATCAGGCCATCGCCATCCAGCGGCGCATTGATCAGGCCGGCGACAGCCGCACCATGAGCGAAATCGAAATATTCCCGTTCGCCCTTGGAATTGCGGGCATTCAACGCTTCATCCCGGGTGAAGGCGAAATCGAGCAGGCCGACAATCACATTTTTCCCGGCACCGGAGGCCTGAGACAGGGCTGGCGTCCAGTTGATGGCCGGCATCCAGTGATCGACACGGTCGAGGCCGGTATAGCCCATCAGGCCGTCATAGAAGTCGAGGAAGAAGGCTGAGCGGTCGCCCGCATCCATGCTGGCGAGGCTGTCCGGGTCGGACAGGTCCAGGCCATAGCGGGCAAGAAGTTCTGCGAGCACCGCTTCATGGACGGACTGCCCGGTTTCATGCTCGACGGCCGCCCCGAAAACCGCTTCGGCGCGGTCAAAGATGGCCTGGAGCTGCTCGGCAACCGAGGCATATTCTGATGTGGATGTTTCCTCGAAGGGATCAATGTCGCCCCAGAAAGCGTTGATATCGCCCCAGAACGGACCGATATCGCCCCAGAACGGGCTGATATCACCGTAGAATGGATTGATGTCGCCATAGAAGGGATCGATATCGCCACGGAAAGGCGAGATGTCACCCCAGAACGGAGAAATGTCCCCGTGGAACGGGTTGATGTCCCCATGGAAAGGATTGATGTCGCCCCAGAAGGGGGAGATGTCGCCCCAGAACGGAGAGATGTCTCCATAGAAAGGCGATATATCACCACGGAACGGATTGATATCCCCGTGGAAGGGATAGATATCGCCATGGAAGGGGCTGATATCACCGCGGAAGGGATTAATGTCTCCGCGATAGGAAAACAAGAAGGTCGGCGTTTCGGTCGTTTCAGAGCCGTCGCTTGCCCATGCCGGAATGGCTGTCAGTGGCGTAATGGCGAAAGCCAGAACAGACGCGGCGGCTGTGTTACGCAGAAACTTTTTCATGTCATCCCCCTAAAGGATTGCCTGAATGTGGGGATGGTTTCGCGTATTTAGTTCAAATTCGACCTAATTTTATTGGTTTCCAAAGAGTTAATTTATTTATTGCTTACCGAAGTCTTAACCGATTTGCCCGGTTTTTATCGGGAGTCCGGGGTCTGATAGTCAGGTGCCGACCTGTTCAACCGCCGGCAGGAACGGCGAAGGATGACCAACCGATACCAAGCTGAGCCGGTGCATGGCGCGGGTGCACACCACATGAAGCAGATTGCGATCCATCTCCGTGGTGAAAATCCTGTCACTGACGTCCGGGATGATCGCGCGGTCAAATTCCAACCCCTTGGCCGGGAGTGTCATGAACTCTCCATATAGGCTTTTGAATCGCGGACAATAGCGTTCTGGTCTCGCTGAACGTGGCAACAACATTCTTCATGGTCTCGTCCGATGCCCGGGCCAGCTCCTCCTGAAGCACGTCATCGACGATGTTCACGCTGACATCGAGCATGACCTCCATCTCGCTGTTGCGAATGCGGAATTGCCGCTTCAGGGTCAGATCGCCGGGTATTGTGCCCGCTGGTGCCTCGTACTGTGCGGGATCGGCGTCGTAATCATAGAACAGTGCAGAGACTGGCGCGCGCCAGTCCTAAACCCACGGTTCCCGGGGCTCCTCATCGCGAAAATCATGGATGCCGATATAATAGGTTTCCGTCTCGTTGCGGTCAGTCCGGCGGAAATCAAAGCCTGCAAAATAAGGCGACTTCCTCAGCTTTTCGAGCTTTGCCCGCGGCGCCCGCAGTGAAAGAGACGGGCGGGACATCTGATCAATGGACTGGCACATGACACTCTTGTCGATGTGATCCATATCAGGGCGATGCTCCCACATATGTTCATGGGCATCCTTTATCTCATGCCTGTCGCCGCCAAGGCGTGCCCCGATCTGGTGCAGATTGACATCAATCCGCTCAAGACAGCCGGACAGCCGATCAAGTTCCTGGTTCTTGTCTGCAAGCATTTATTTAGGCTGCCTTGCTGCTGCTACCGGTTTCGATTCGCGTGAAGACCGCCATCTGGCTGGCACCGCCTATTGCCGGGCGGCACCCGGCGATATCCTCGACCCGGACTTCATAACCGGCCACCTGCCCCGCACGGAGGCACCAGTGCCGGAATTTGGCGCGATCCCATTCAAACCGGTGGTCCGGGTGACGCATGCGGTGGGGCGGGACCCCCAGAAGCCCGTTATATTCTACATTCGGGGTGGTGATCACCACGGTTTGCGGCCGCATGCTGACAAACAGGGCGCGCTCCAGCTTTGACAGGCGGTCAGGGTCGATATGTTCGATCGTCTCCAGCAGCACGGCGCAATCAAAGCCGCGAAGATCCGGCGTGGGCTCGGTCATTGAGGCTTCGCGGATTTCAATGCGCGCGCCGGGCGTGCCCGCCTCCTTGAGCCGCGCCTTCAACCGCTGAAGCGAGGACGGGCAGTGGTCGATGCCAACGAGTTCTTCAATACAGGGCTCAACGGCCAGCCTCACAAAGAGATCACCATCGCCGCAGCCCAGATCGAGCACGCGTTTGGCGCCGCACTGCCGCACAACATCCTGTACGGCCTTCAGCCGCTCTTCGTGCAGCCAGCTTGTCACTTGCCATCTCCGGTCATGGGCCGCTGCATCAGAACCACGTCTTTCACCGGCACCTGACACGCCCATCCCCAATCGCACGCCAGATAGTGGAGCGTGGCCTCACGATAGAAGACCACATGGGTCGGATCCTTGCGGTAATGCCAGTCTGCAAACCGGTCGTCTTCAGTCTGGAAGCAGGTCATGATGGCCAGCCATCCGCCGGGTCTGACCCTTTGGCGAAGATGTTCGAATTCCCCCGCGGGGTGATGGAAATGCTCGGCCACTTCAGTGCAGGTTATAAAATCGTATTGCGTATCCAGAACGGACGGATCGGGCACGAAAAACGGATCATAGAGCGCCACTTCATGCCCGGCTTCTGCCAGCATCGCCGCCAGCGCCGGGCCTGGGCCACAGCCATAGTCCAGTCCTATAGACGCAGGGGCGAGACGCTCGATCAACGGACCGGCGAGCTTTGACAGAAAGCGGCGGTATCCGGGATTATCAACACTGTTTTCATGCAGCCGGTACTGCGCCAGCTCGGCATCAAGCGCTGGCCTTTGCGCCGGGTGGAGGAAGCGGGCCTGACATCTCACACAGCGGAAATAATCGCGCGCGTCAACGGACAGGAAGTGCTCGCCCGCCGCAGAGCAAACCGGGCAGTCAAAGGCCAGCTGACCTGTCACGCCAAGCGGAGCCGCAGGGCAATCGTGCCCGTCGATCGCATGGCTCATGTCATTGGCTGCCCATAAATGGCATCATGGCCCTTCCTGGATAATTGTCAGGATGACCCCTTATCAGACGGATCGCGTGATGACTCAAGCCTGCGTATTTTTCATAAAACAGGCGGAGGCCCGGCCGGCAAGACTGCGCTTTACCGGGCCATATACCTTTACCAACAATCTGTCAGAATCTATTGCGAAGCTGTGATGCGATCCCGATCTGCCATCACATGGTCCGGCCATGCCAAGCGGATCCAGTTGCGGTGCATATCGATCTGCAAGTTCATCTGACGGCTGTCATCACGCAGATAGACGGACCAGGCGTCGCGTTGGGTTTCCCGCC
>PFFX01000153.1:23174-29578 GCA_002783385.1 Rhodobacterales bacterium CG15_BIG_FIL_POST_REV_8_21_14_020_59_13
CAGCCAGGCCCCGCCGTGTGTGCGTTCGAACGTGCCTTCCGCAAAGCGGATGAAATTGGCCGTGTGCCCGTTCGCGTCAGTGTGTGCGGCCCCGCCCAATCCGCTGATCACAAGGATCAGGGCGGCAGTTATAAGCAAATTTCATGATCATTTCCAATGTGTCCGCAAGGATTGCGGACGGAGCCACCGGGCCCGGAAATTTCCGGTCCCGATATGGCGGCCAGATTAAATCACGGACCCGCTGCAACCGCGACCGAATAATGGGCCGGACCGGACATTTGCGGGAATGGCGGAGAGAGAGGGATTCGAACCCTCGGAACGCTTGCGCGCTCAACGGTTTTCGAGACCGCCCCGATCGACCACTCTGGCACCTCTCCGCAGGGACAGGCCTTTTGGCCGAGGGATTGGCGAAAATCAAGAGAGCGTACTGGAAATAGCGCGCAGCCATGCGCTTTGCGCGTTGACATTGGCCGTCCGGAAAGGGTATGTCCCGCGCTCAATCCGGCCTCAGGCCGTTTCACAACGCCCGCCGGAACAGGCGGGGAAGAAAAAGAACAGGCGTAAAGTCCTGTTGAAGAAAGGAAAAACCATGTTCGCAGTCATCCAGACTGGCGGCAAGCAGTATACCGTCGCACCCGGCGACGAGATCTCCGTCGAAAAAATTGAAGGTGAAGCCGGTGACAGCATCGTTCTCGAGAACGTGCTGATGCTGGGCGGTGACACGGGCGTCACCGTCGGCGCACCGCTGGTGACCGGCGCCTCCGTCGTGGCCGAGCTGGTCGAGAATGGCCGGGGCAAGAAGATCATCGTCTTCAAGAAGCGCCGCCGCCAGAATTACCGCCGCAAGGCCGGGCATCGTCAGTGGTTCTCGAAGCTGCGCATCTCGGAAATCCTGGCTCCGGGCGACAAGCCGGCCGCCAAGAAAGCCGCCGCGCCGAAGAAGGCTGCGGCCTCCGACACCGCTCCAGCGACCGATGCCAAGCCATCGGCAAAGAAGGCGGCACCGAAGAAAACAGCCGCCAAGACTGATGCCAAGCCCGCCGCGAAAAAGGCCGCACCGAAAAAAGCGGCCGTTAAGCCTGCGGCTGACAAGACGCCGGCTGCCAAGACGGCCGCCCCGAAGAAATCCACCGCGGCCAAGAAAACCGCGAAGAAGTCGGAGGACTAATCCATGGCACATAAAAAAGCAGGCGGTTCATCCCGCAACGGGCGCGACTCCGAAGGCCGGCGCCTGGGCGTCAAGAAATCCGGTGGCCAGGCGGTCATTCCGGGCAACATTATCGTGCGCCAGCGCGGCACCAAATTCTATCCGGGCGACAATGTCGGCATGGGCAAGGATCACACCCTGTTCGCGCTTACCGAAGGCCGCGTCGCTTTTGCCAGGAAGACCGGCGGCAAGATGTTCTGTTCGGTTATCGCGGCTGAAGCGGCCAAATAGGGCGGACGGACAGACCCGGGCCGCCTCACCAACAGGCGGAACCGGTGGCTGGACATGATTTCAGGGGGAGGCGGGTTCCGCCTCCCCTTTTTCATTCCCCACCGGAGATGGACCCATGAGGGACGCCCTTGCAAACCGCGAATGCTTCGCCGCCCCCTTTGGCGTGATCGAAACAGAACGCCTTGATCTTCGCCCGCTTGAGCTTGGCGATGCGCCTTGGCTGGCACGCGAAAGCTCGAGACCTGAAATCGCTCGCATGACAGGGCGCATACCGTCGCCCAATCCGCCTCTATTTGTCGAGAGTTTCATCCTGACAATGCGGGCGGCCGAGCAGTGCCGGGGCGACCATGTCCGGCTGATCATCGACCGCAGGGACGGCGATCGTATTGGCGTCGTCGGCCTGAATCCGCATGGCGGCGGCGTCTGGGAGCTCGGCTACTGGCTCAGCCGCGAAAAGTGGGGACATGGCTACGCAACAGAGGCGAGCCACGGCCTGCTCGAATATGCAAAAGAGCATGGTATTACATGCTTTCAGGCCGGATACTTTCTGGAAAATCCGGCGTCGGGCCGCGTGCTGGAGAAGCTTGGTTTCGCCGATACCGGGAGGCGTTCGGAGGTCTTTTCCATTGGACGTATGGCCGCGAGCGCCCATGCGGACATGGTGCTACACATGGACGCGTAAAACAGGTAGACCGCAGGCATGAAATTTCTTGATCAGGCCAAAATCTTTATCAAATCCGGCGATGGCGGCAACGGCGCGGTCGGCTTCCGGCGGGAGAAATATATCGAGTTCGGCGGCCCCGATGGCGGAGATGGCGGCAAGGGCGGTGATGTCTGGGCGGAGACTGTCGAGGGGCTCAATACGCTGATCGACTACCGCTATCAGCAGCATTTCAAGGCGGCCAAGGGCGATGGCGGTTCCGGCTCCAACCGCACCGGCGGCGCAGGCGAGGATATTGTTCTGAAACTGCCGGTGGGCACGCAAATCCTCGACGAGGATCGCGAAACCGTGCTGCTGGACCTGACCCAGCCGGGCGAACGCGTCCTGCTGATGGAAGGCGGCCGCGGCGGCAAGGGCAATGCGTTTTTCAAATCCTCGACCAATCAGGCGCCCAAGCATGCGCAGACGGGTGAACCCGGTGTCGAGCGCTGGATCTGGCTGCGGCTGAAGCTGATTGCCGATGCCGGCCTGGTCGGCCTGCCGAATGCGGGGAAATCCACTTTCCTGTCAGCGGTCAGCCGCGCGCATCCGAAAATTGCCGCCTATCCCTTCACCACGCTGCATCCACACCTCGGCGTCGTTGATCTGGCGGCGGATGCGCGCTTCATCATTGCCGATATTCCCGGCCTGATCGAGGGGGCCCATGAAGGCGCCGGGATTGGCGACCGCTTCCTCGGCCATGTCGAACGCTGCGCGACCCTGCTTCACCTGGTCGATGGCACCCAGGAGGATGTCGCCGCTGCCTACCGCACCGTGCGGCATGAGCTGGAGGCCTATGGGGCCGGTCTGGCGGACAAGCCGGAAATCGTGGCTCTGTCCAAGCTGGACGCGATTGATCCTGCCGAAATAGACGAAAAGAAAGCCGCGCTGGAAGCGGAATGCGGAAAGCCGGTCATGGTGTTGTCCGCTGCCAGCAATAAAGGCATGCGCGAAGCCCTTTTTGCTGTGTGGGAGCAGATCAAGACTGCCCGGATGACAGAAAAAGAGGCCAAAGCAGAGGCAGAGGCCGAAGCCGAGGCTGAACCGCAGGAGAACTGGACGCCGTGAGCCGGCGGTCCCGTCCGGTCCGGTTTGCGGGTGCCATACGGCGTGGCCGCCGCGCCGCGCCGTTGAAAAGCGAGGCGCTGGCTCCGGGTATGACGGTCGGGCTGTTTGGCGGCAGTTTTGATCCGGTTCATGCCGGCCATCTGCATGTCGCCCGGACGGCCATGAAACAACTCCGCCTCGACCGCGTCTGGTGGATTGTCTCACCGCAAAATCCCCTGAAGTCCCGCAGGGCGGGTGATTTTCTTCGCCGTTTTATCAGCGTCGAGGACGCGGCTACCGGACCGCGCATGGTGGTCAGTGACATCGAACAACGCGCCGACATTCAAACAACAGCCGAGCTGCTGGATGTCCTGCATAAGCGCTATCCGCGGGTGCGTTTTGTGTGGATCATGGGGGCGGATAATCTGAAACAGTTTCACCGTTGGCGGCGCTGGCGCGATATTGCCGCCAGGACGCCGATTGCGGTCATTGCCCGGCCGCAGGACCCGATCCGGGCGCGTCTGGCACCGGCGGCACGGGAAATGGCGCCGCACCGGGTTAAAGAAACGCACGCCAAACTGATCGGATGCGGGCGAATGCCGGGGTGGACCTATCTGACAGAGCCCCTACATAGAGAAGCCTCATCGCATTTGCGCGAGATTTAGCCCTTTCTGCCAATCATCCATTGAGCCTATCCATGACAACGCCAAGCCCTGCTGGCAATCTGTCCTTTTTCAAGGACCTTCATCCGCCCCAGTCCCACTTCAGAGAAGATGTGCTGAACGGTCTGTCAAAGGCCCGCAAGTCCATCCCGCCCAAGCATTTCTATGATGCCCGGGGGTCGGCGCTGTTCGACGACATTACCGGGACAGAGGACTATTATGTCAGCCGCACCGAGTTAAGCATTCTCGATACCATTGCCGATGAAATTGCGGCAAAGGCGGGCAGCGGCGCTGTGGTGATCGAGCCGGGGTCCGGGTCGAGTGTGAAGATCGACAAATTGTTGTCCGCACTGGATCATCCCGCCGCCTATATAGCTCTGGATATATCGAAAGAGCATCTTATTGCCGCCTGCGAAGATCTGGCAAAGCGGTTTGATGGTCTTGAGGTGGGGGCCGTCTGTGCGGATTTTACCCAACCGGTTGCCCTTGATGATCTGCCAATCCCCCAGGGGAAACGGTTGGTCTTTTTCCCCGGCTCCACCATCGGTAATTTCGAACCCGGTGGTGCAAAAGCCCTGCTGGAAACCTTTCATGGCTGGCTGCGCCCAGGCGATGCCCTGCTGATCGGAGCCGACCGGGTGAAATCCGCCGAGATTCTGGAAAATGCCTATGATGATGCGCTAGGTGTCACGGCGGCTTTCAATCTCAACCTCCTGACCCGCATCAATCGGGAACTCAATGGCACACTGGATGTTGATGCTTTCAAACATTGTGCGACTTGGAATGCCGATCTGGCACGCGTGGAAATGCACCTTGTGGCCAAACGCGGCACACAGTTCTCGGTGTCCGGGCAAGACTTTCAGATGAAAGCGGGGGAGACCATCCACACGGAAAACTCGCACAAATTCACGATTCCTCGCTTTACTGCGCTCGCCGCCAGCGCCGATCTGGACGTAAAACAGGACTGGAGCGATGCGCGCGGCTATTTCACACTCTACTGGCTCGAACGCGCATGAAGTCTGTGCTAGGCTAGAGGCCCATTCCCGTTGACGCTTTAGCAGGAGCAGGCCACTGACCACGCAAACCGACCGGACGGCCAAGTCCGCAGAGACCGCCCAGGTAATCCTCAAGAATGAGGATGCTGCCGGAGAAAAACTGGAACGCCTGATCATCGGGCTTCTGGAAAACGACAAGGCGGAAGACATCATTTCCATAGACCTGCGTGGAAAATCATCGGTCACTGACTTCATGATCATCGCCTCCGGCCGATCGCACCGGCATGTCGGCGCGATCGCCGATCATGTGCTGCGCTCGCTGAAAGAATCGGGCCATGGCCGCCCGCGTGCCGAGGGCTTGGCCACGGCAGACTGGGTGTTGATTGATGCCGGGGATGTGGTCGTGCATATTTTCCGCCCGGAAGTGCGCAGCTTCTACAATCTGGAACGCATGTGGTCGGTGGATTCGCCTGACACGCCGGAAGGCTGATCCGGCATGCAAATGCGGATCATCGCATCCGGACGGCTGAAGTCCGGACCGGAACGCGAGCTGATCCAGCGCTATTCCGAACGGGTCCGCATTCGTGGACCGAAGATCGCTCTCGGACCGCTCATCGAAACCGAAATTGATCCCAAGCCCTTCAAGTCACGGCCAGCGGAATCTGCTGCTCTGGCCGCACAAATCCCCAGCGGGGCTGCTGTCATCCTTTTGGATGAGCGCGGCAAGGCGCTGACCTCGCGCGAACTGGCCGAGACTCTCGCCCGCTGGCGGGATGAGGGTAAACGCGAGACCTGCTTTATCATTGGCGGCGCGGATGGTCTGGACGCTAAAGCCTTTGGCAAGCCGGATATGATGGTGTCTTTTGGTAAGGCGGTCTGGCCGCACATGCTGGTGCGCGTCATGCTCGCCGAACAGCTTTACCGGGCGGTCTCCATCCTGTCCGGGTCGCCCTATCACCGGGACTGATGTCATGTGGTTTTCCGCGCTCATTCTGGCTTTGCAAACGATGAGTGATCCGGCCACGCCTGATCCGGCCGAGATCGAACGGCTGGAACAGGAAGAAAACGAGGCCGGGGAGCGCGCCGCAGCGGCGCGGCGTGAAGCTGAAGCGCTGGCGGCGGAAATTGTGGATTTGCAGACGCGGCTGGTCAGTGCGGCCAACCGTGTATCGGCCAGTGAACAGAACGCGCTGGAAATCGAGCGCCGCATTGCTGATCTGACTTCCGAAGAGGCGGTGATCCTTGACCGGCTCCTGTCCGGCCGCGAGGCGCTGATTGATGTTCTCGCTGCCCTGCAACGGATCGAGCGCGGCACACCGCCTGCGCTCGCTGCCGCCCCGGGTGATGCCGAGGAGGCGGCCCGCGCCGCCAGCCTTTTGGCCAGTATCACGCCGGACTTGCAAGCGCGCGCTGAAACCCTGGCCGCAGAGCTTGAAAATCTTCGGACTGTGCGCGAAGCGGTAGAGGTACAGCGTCTGGATCTGGCGTCCACAGAGGCCGAACTGGATACGCGTCAAGCCACGATCCGCCAGCTATTGGTAGAACGCCGCGAGCTGGAAGCC
>PFFX01000028.1 GCA_002783385.1 Rhodobacterales bacterium CG15_BIG_FIL_POST_REV_8_21_14_020_59_13
TGATCAGAAAGCCCAGAACATCGACATAACCGAGCGCCGTCGGCGTGCGGCCGGGCTCGCTCCAGCCCCAGATGATGAAACCGAGCGCGCCCGGCACGCCGATGGCGACACCAAAACCGGCAGCCGTTGCAACGGCCAGGCGGATGGACTTGCCGCTAAGCGTCATCAGGGTGACGCCGAACACACCGCCGCCAATCCCCAGCAGCGAGGACAATCCGCCGATCAGGGACCCCAGGCCGGCGCGCATTACACCGACCGGCATCGTTTCGGCCAGCCGCCAGTCGGGACGGCCGAAGAAGAATTGCGCCGACAGCAGCAAAGCCACAAACCCGAACAGGCCGGTCAGACCGCGGCCCGGGATTATATCGGCCACAAAGCCGCCAATCAGCGCTCCGGCCACAATCCAGGGCGTCCAGGTTTTGAGAATATTGAAATCGACGGCATTGTGCCGGGCATGAGCCGCAACCGACCGCAGCGAGGTCGCCACAATGACCGCCAGCGATGTGCCCACCGCCATATGCATGCGCGGTCCATCATCATATCCCAGCGCACCGAGCACGAAATAAAAGGCCGGCACCATGACCACGCCGCCACCGATGCCGAACATCCCGGCAATCAGGCCCGCAAACAATCCTGTGGCGACAAGGGCACCTGCAAGTCCGATCAGTTCCGCGCTCATACTGATGCCAGCGCCGGCTGTGTGGCCGCCAATGCCGTCATCACCACCTCGATACCGGCCCCGTCTTTTACCGCGTTTTCAGACAGGATGCGCCGCCATTGCCGCGCCCCCGGCCGGCCGTGAAACAGGCCCAGCATATGCCGGGTGATCGAATGCAGCCGCACGCCCTGATCAAGCTGCTGCGCGATGTAGGGCAGATAGGCGGTCACAGCCGCTTCCGGCGAAGTAACGGGATTGGGCGAGCCATAGACCGCACCATCCACGTCCGCCAATTGCCAGGGCGTGTGATAGGCAGCACGGCCAAGCATGATGCCATCGAGATTTCCTTGCGCCTCCAGTCCGCTTTCCAGCGTCTCCAGCCCGCCATTGAGAATGATTTCCATATCCGGAAAAGCAGATTTCATTGCATGGACAAGGGCATGATCCAGCGGTGGAATGCTGCGGTTTTCTTTCGGGCTCAACCCCTTCAGCCAGGCTTTGCGTGCATGGATGACCGCAGTCGTGATTCCGCGTGACTTTACGCGTGACAGCAAGTCCGGCAAGGCGTCGCGAGGCTCCTGATCATCCACACCTGTCCGGCATTTCAGGGTCACCGGAATGGCGGCCTTTTCCCTCATCGCCTGCAGGCAATCGGCCACCAACTCCGGTTCGCGCATCAGGCAGGCACCAAATTTGCCCGATTGCACGCGGTCGGACGGACAGCCGACATTGAGATTGATCTCGCAATACCCCAGATCCGCCCCCGTGCGGGCTGCTTGCGCCAGCTCGTCCGGATCTGATCCACCCAGTTGAAGCGCAACAGGGTGCTCGGCCGGATCAAAGCCGATCAGACGCGCCACATCGCCATGTGTCACCGCCGCACTGGTCGCCATTTCCGTGTAGAGCAAAGCATGTCGCGTCATGACGCGGTGAAACGCCCGGCAGTGGCGGTCCGTCCAGTCCATCATGGGCGCGACGCAAAAGCGGCGGTCGGGTGTGGTTGCGGTTGTCATCGCCGCTCACATAGCGCGCGCCGGTAAAATCAACAAACCGAACAGGTCGCTTAACGCTGTTCTAAGGCTGGGATGATAGTCTTACCCTGAGTGACAGGAGCAGACCGCCATGGCCAAAGCCGTCTTTCACAAACATCAGCGTGTTTTCGTACGTCCTGTCGGCACCTGGGCGTTGATCGAGCAGGTCAAGCCGCACTGGGTCAAGGGCATGGATGAGCCCGTGCGCATTTCCTACGACTGCGGACTTGGCCGCGACTTTTCAACCGAGGAACTGGCCGAGGAAGAGCGTGACGAAACCGATACCGGGCGATGGCGTCTGATGCGGGCGAAGAACAAGTGGCAATCGGCCGATGAATGCGCGCACCACCCCTTTCCCGGCACCTTCCCCATTGTGGTGACCGATGCGCAGAACTGGGGCGGATGGCGGGTACCGGGTGCGGAATATGACCGCGATCCGCAACTGATTGAATCTCAAGCGCGCCTGATCACTGCAACTCCCGCGCTTGTGAAGCTGGCTGAGAAGCTGGCCGAACAGGCCGAAAAACCCGACGACATGCCGGATGACCTCCGGACCCTCGTTGAATTTGCCCGGGACACCCTAAAGCGGATCAAGTCACGGCCCTCGGAAACGGTGAAATCCGGCTCCCGCGCGGCTTAACGTCGGCCTAACCGTTTTGTGTTAACTGTAATGTTCACAGAGCTACGGTTGGACAGATGCCAGCAGACCTGAGCAAACTTTCATTTCTGATTGTCGACGACAATGCGCACATGTTGAAGATCGTTCGCACCCTGTTGAACGGGTTTGGCGTGCACAAAATCTATGAATCCGCTTCAGGTCAGGAAGCGCTCGAGACCCTCAGGAATGAATCCATCGACATCGTGATACTCGACTTCCAGATGGACGGAATGGATGGTCTGGAACTGATCAAATACATACGCGATGAAGACCGTATGGAAAATCCTTTCATGCCAGTCGTCATGCTCTCTGCCTATGCTGAAAAAACCAGAGTGCTCGCTGCCCGGGATGCAGGAGCGACCGAATTCTGTGCAAAACCCATCACCGCAACGGATCTTTTTCGCAAGATCAGCGCAGTTATAGATCGCGCCCGGCCCTTTGTCCGCACCAAGGTTTTCTTTGGTCCGGACCGTCGCCGCCACGACCCTGACAAATACAAAGGCCCCGAACGCCGGTCTGATGATCCGGCGCAGCCCAACACCGCCTGATTTTTCAAATCGATATTGCCGGTCGACAGCCTGCCTCTTGGGTCTCTACTCTGGGCAGAATGATTCGCCGCGATTCAGCCCCGCCTGCAAAGGCCAGAAAAATTCGCCCCGCACCGCGGACGAAGGCCGCTACGCCGCGGCCCGTCACCTTCTCGGGCGAGGTTCGGGGCGTCGTCTGGATCGTGCTCTCGGTTATTCTTTTTACAGCCATGTTTGGCGGCGTAATCGGCTTCAAGCTTTATCAGGAAAACACCGCAACACGGTTTGATGCACAGGAAAGACATTCCCGCGAGGCCGTCTATCGCGCTGATGGAGCCACGGCTGTCTTGCGCGAAACACTGACCGCTGTCAGTGTGGCGATTGCGGATGCAAATACAATTCCCGCCGCTCAGTTCCAGACGACATTGAACCAACGGCTTGAGCCCGTTCGCTCCATTGATGCCGTACGTGAGGCGGTTTATCTGGCGCCGGGGGAAAGCCTTCCAGCGGAGATTATATCCCTAGCGGGGGCGGCGCTGGCATCACCCTCCGGCCTGACATCGGTGTTTTCAAATGCAGAGGGCCTGCCCGAAATCGCCGCCGCCATTCCCGTACTGATCCAATCAGGGGAGGTCGGGGCCGTGCTACTGAGACTCGACCCGGCCGCGCTTCTGCCCGCTGCAGATCCGGCACATGTCGCGATTCTGATCGGAGCGGATGGCCGCGCCCTCGCCATGCAGCCACCACGCTCGGATGGTCTGTTTACCGAGCCATTGGCCCGGCGTTTCGGCCTTGGTGACGGCACCGTGCAGCAGATCGCACAAAGCGGCGAAGCGCTGACCAATGTGCGCATTGGCGATCGTGAGATGGTGCTCGCAGCAGCCCCTATGCCTTTCGACGGGTTGACCATTGCCGTCATCGGCACGCCGAACATCAATCAGGGCGCCTGGATGCGGACCCGTATTCTCTATGGATTGCTGTTTGTCGCCCCGGTGATTTTCGCAATAGGGCTCTCCGCCGCGCTCTCGACCCAGATGAACAGTCTCAAATCTGCCCGGCTTGCATTGGGCGATAGCGAAAAGCGCTTCCGTCTCGCCATTGAGGGCGCACGCTGCGGCGTTTGGGACTGGGACCGCAAGAACGACACGGTTTACCTCACGGATTCCTTTGCCCGCATCATCGGACGCGATGATGCCATGATGTTATCAGGATCGGAATTCCTGTCCCTGTTCAACCAGAAAGACCGCCAGCGCATCTCGGCCGCCATTCGTGGCTCCAGCAAGGCGGGGGATATCGACATCGAAGCCCAGGCCAGCAGCCTGCCAGTCTGGTTTCATCTGCGCGGACGGCCGTGGGGTGAAATGCAGGACGGCATGACCGACAGGCTGGTCGGTGTTGCCATCGACATTACCGAGCGCAAAGGCGCGCAGGCCCGGGTGGCTGCGGCTGAAAACCGCCTGAGAGCAGCCTTGGAGTCCATGTCGGAATCCTTCGTCCTATGGGATCCGCGCCGCCGTCTTGTGATGTGGAACCGGAAATTCCGCGACTTCTTTGACTTTACGGAAAACGGTCTCAGGCCCGGCATGTCCTACAGCGACGTCGAAGCGGGCGCAGGACAGGCCATTCGTTCGGTTCAAAGCGGTGCCAGTGCCGGCGAAGCCTATGAAATGGAGTTGAAGGATGGCCGCTGGCTTCACTATTCCGAACGCGCGACCAGCGATGGCGGCCTCGTCAGCGTCGGGGCCGACATCACCGATCTGAAAAACCAGGAACGCGCCCTCAAGGATTCTGAACAACGTCTTCGCAATACCGTTGAAGACGTGCGCCGCAACCAGCAACGCATCGCCGAGCTGGCCAATAAATATGAGCAGGAAAAAATCCGCGCCGAAGAAGCCAACCGGTCAAAGAGTGAATTCCTCGCCAATATGAGCCACGAATTGCGCACCCCTTTGAATGCGGTCAATGGCTTCTCGGAAATCATGTTGCGCGAAATGTTCGGCCCGTTGGGTGACAATCGCTATGTCGATTATGTGAAGGATATTCACACATCCGGCCAACACCTGTTATCGTTGATCAATGATATTCTGGACATGTCCAAGATCGAGGCCGGCAAGATGCAGCTCCAGAAAGAGCCGGTCAGTCTTGCCGATATTGTCGAACAGAGCACGCGCCTTGTGAAAGCCCGCGCCGACGAAAAGGCCGTTCGCCTGATCGTCGAGCTCGACGACAGCATTCCGGACATGACGGCCGATCCGCGCGCCTTCAAACAGGTTATTCTCAACCTTCTGTCCAACGCTGTGAAATTCACCCCTGAGGAAGGCCGCGTCACCATCCGCAGCTTCCAGTATCAGAACCGTCTTGCCCTGCAGGTTGCGGACACCGGCATTGGTATTCCCAAGGAAGACCTGCCGCGTCTGGGCCGGCCCTTCGAGCAAATCGAAAGCCAGCACTCCAAAAGTCATCAGGGAACGGGACTTGGCCTTGCTCTGTCCAAATCGCTGGTCGAGATGCATGGCGGCGAAATGAAGATTGATAGCGAGCTCGGTGAAGGCACTACGGTCACGATCATCGTGCCGTTTGACGGCGGTGAAAACGAAGATACCAACGGTGAAACCGGCTCTGATCTGGACAGCCAGAATACCGAACCCAACGCGGCCTGATCAGAAATCGTCGCGGGATGGTGGCCCTGGCCGCTCATCACCATGACGTCTGCGGCGATAAGGTGGCGGACCACCCCGCCCGGCTGCAAGCGCCTGGAGCCGCTCTTCGGGAGGCAAATCCGCCACGACATCCAGCACAATGGTTTCGAAGGCGCTCTCGATGGCAAAGCGCCGCTCGCGCAATTGATTGAGCGCATCGGCAGCGGCTCCGGCATTGTAGGGTCTAGCCGAAAGCGCCTGTTCAGCCGCCAGTTGCGCCGCGCGTGCCTCCATCATCAGCTGGCGGATGTCTTCACGCTCTTCCCCGAAGCGTTGCCGCGCAATCGCACGCTGGTCTTCCGGCAAATGGCGCATGAAGGCGCGCATGTTGAAGCCGCGGTTTCCGGCACCCCCGTCATCTTGGACTCTCTGACGATGGCCCTCATACGGCAGGATGTTCTCGATACGCGGACCACCGGCGACCTGATGCAGGACCAGGCCGGTCATCACACCATTCGCTGTTAGCGAAATCAGCAAGGCAATAATCCAGGGCAAGGCGCGCGTCATGCGTCACTCCATTCCCATGACGACCAGTCTTCCGTCAGACCGTCAAAGGCATCAGCATAATCCAGGGACGTTGCATCACCTGCCTGTACCGGAACGAAGCCCCCCCCGGCATATCCACCGGCCAGTCCGATCACCAGCGCTGCCGCAGCCGCCATTGCCGGACGCCGCCAGTCAGCATCGAAAGCCGGTTTGGGGAAAGACCGCATGATACGGTGTTCAAGCAATTCACCTCCATCAGCCAGCAAGGCGGTACTCAGCAAATTGTCGAGCTCCGATGCCTCCGACAGGATTGCCAAAGCAGATGGCTCTCTGTGCAGGAAAGCGTCCGCTTCCGCGCGGACACTGTCCGGCCAATGTGACAGATGTCCGCCCCACATATCCGCCAGGTCTTCAAATTGTTTCCTGTCCATCACATCACCTCCGGCGTTGATTCTGCCGCTTCCGACAGGCTGGACATCAATTCATCGCGCTGTGGCATCAGTAAAGTCTTCAATTTTCGCCGGCCGCGCGCCAGCAGGGATTCGAGCGCATCCACACTGATCTCCAGTTTCTCAGCCGCTTCGATATTGCTGAAATCCTGAAAATGACAGAGTTCCAGCGCCAGTCTTTGCCGCTCCGGTAAAGCCGCTATCGCGGCCAACACACGCATTCCAGCCTCGTTTGCAATCATTCCATTGTCTGCTGCGGCGGCACCATCCTGCATTTCCGGCGGCGGTTCCATCGCCGCTTCCCGCTTCTTGCGAAGCCGGTCCAGGCAGAGATTGGCCGCAATCCGGCACATCCAGCTTTCAAGCTTCGCCCGGCCCGGCTGCCAGTCCGGTGCGGCTTTCCAGGCGCGTATGAAAGTATCCTGCGCCACGTCTTCAGCCTCAACCGGATCCCGTAACATCCGCCGGCCAATGGCCAGAACCAGACCCAGGGACCTCTCCATCAATTCCCGCCCGGCATCCTTGTCTCCATTAGCGATACGGCGCATCAGCGCTGCATCAGCCTCGAAATCAGCCGGGTTTGCGCCTTGTGGGGGTCTGTCAGGCATACGTGATCAGCACCCTTTCATTCCCCCGAATGACGCCCTGTTTCGTTAGTCGCGCCACCAGAAGATACGGTTCTCACGGCGTTCACGTCCGGATTCGACGGCCGCATCCAGTTCGTCAGGCGTGATCACATTATCACCATTAGCATCCAGGCGGTCGAACATCCGGTTTTCGCCGCCGAGAAATTCGTCGCGCGAAATCTGGCCATCGCCATTTTCGTCACGATCCTGAAGCCGGTCGCTCCAACCGCCCCGGCGGCCATGACGGCGGCCGCGCTCTTCGCCCTGTGCCTCACGCAAAGCGGCAAGCCGCTGATGCATTGGCGAGCGGTCGGCGCTAGACAAAACACCATCGCCATTACGGTCCATCCAGTCGAACATTTCAGCCTGAAGCGCATCGACTTCGGCCCGGGTGATGGAGTTGTCGCCGTTGGCGTCTGCTGCCTGAAGCATCATCAGCGCCTGGGCCGGGCCGTGACCGCCACGACCGCCTGGTCCACGATGCTGTGCATCCGCAGCCGCAGCAAAAACAAGTGTGCCGGCAATTCCGGCAAGTATGAGGGAGGATTTCATGTCAGTCTCCAGATTGTGATCTCGCACTCCATACAACGAACCGCGGCGCACAATCCGTCGCATCCTCCTGCATTGTACCGAGACAGGTCTCGAATATTTCCCGTACGTCATCCGCCCTCACCTCGACGAGGGCTCCCAGCGCATGGATATCTGTCTGCCCGGCGACCTCGGACAGTCTTTGCGCGAACGCTCTCGAAGCGGAGTTGGGATCAAAGCCGCTGCCGTGGGCCGTGCGGATAATCTGCGACAGATTGAGCCATAATCGCATGGTCTGACGCAAGGATTGCGCTTCAGCTTTTGTAAGCAGTCCCGCCACTTCCAAAGATGAGATCTGTGCTGCCGTATTGGCACAGCGTTGATACTGGCCTTGCTGCGCCATCAGGAGCTGACCTGTCTGGGCGATGAATTCGATATCAAGAATTCCGCCGGGCCGCCGCTTGACATCCCACGCGCCTTTTGCCCGCCGCTCGCGTTCCATGCGGCGGCGCATGTCCAGCGCATCGTGCACAATCTGCCCGGGATCTGTTTTGTAGATAAGCGCGGTTTCGATATCCTCCGCAAGACGGTCGCTCATGCCTGGCGATCCCGATATCACCCGCGCACGAGTCAGAGCCATCCGCTCCCAGGTCCAGGCGTTCTCACGATAATAGCTTCCGAAGCTGGAAAGGCGCACCGCCACCGGTCCCGCCTTTCCGGACGGCCGCAGCTGCATGTCGGTCTCGTACATGCTGCCTTCCTCGGTCGGAGATGACAGAGCGCTGACCAAGCGCTGGGTCAAGCGGGTGAAAAAGGCCGGTGCATCACTCTCATGCCCTTCCACCGGATCATAAATCAGCATAATATCGAGATCGGAATCCGCCGCGAGTTCATAGCTGCCGAGTTTGCCAAGCCCGAGCACGGCAAATTCCCCGGGAGGTGGCCCATACCGGCCGGTTACCTGCTGCAACGCGACCTCGGCCATGGCGTTGATCGCGACATCGGCAAGCCTGCCAAACGCCTCTCCGGCAGATTCGGCATCCGCGCGCCCGACCAGCAATTGTGATCCGATGCGGAAGCGCTCCTCGCGGACCAGCCGGCGGCCGCGATTCATGGCGTCTTCGGCATCTATCGCTTCCGACATCTGGAAGGCCATACGATCAGCTTGCTCGTCCGGGTCTTCATTGCGCAAGGGCTGGGAAAAGCGTGCGTCAAGCATGACATCCATGACCGCTGGCCGTTGCGCAAGCGTTGTCGCCATGCGCGGCGCGAGCCCAATGATCGCGACCAGCTCGCGCGCAAGATCCGGCTCATTCTCCAGCATGGACAAGGGCTGAACGCCCATGGGCAAGCCTTCTATGAAGGCCGCAAAGCGCGTGAAGGCCGAATCCGGCTCGCCGGTATCCGACATCGCCCGCAACAGACGCGGCGCAAGCCGGGTCAGAACCTGACGGGCCCGGGTGGTCCGCAGCGCGCGCGCTTTTCCGGCCAGCCAGGAATTCATCCGCGCCCAAGCGGTATCGGGAAACTGGAACCCGAGCGCAGACAGCGTTTGCAACGTCTCGCCTGTTGGCTCCACACCAGTGAATATCAGACTGCCCGATTCATCCGCCAGACTGTTCTCATGCGAGAATTGACGCGAAAATGCGGCGTGCACGCTCTGCAGCGTTTCCACGATTTTACAGTCCAGCTCATCCAGAGATGCAAGGCCGGCAAGGTGGGCAATCCCTGTGCGGCTGGTATCGTCGGCAGGCAGGGTCTGGGTCTGCTCGTCGGCCACCATCTGGATCCGGTGTTCCACCTTTCGCAGGAACCGGTAATTTTCCTGCAGCGTTTCTGCAGTCACGCCATCGACAATATCGGCCGCTGCCAGAGCGGTCAGCACCCTGTAAGGCGATTCCAGCCGCAAGTCCGGCATGCGCCCGCCCATCACCAATTGCGGCACTTGCGCAAAAAATTCGATCTCCCGGATACCGCCCCGGCCGAGTTTCAGGTCGTGCCCCCCGGGCCGGATTTTTGCGCGATCACCCACGGCCTGTATCTGGCGGGCCAGTGAATGGATGTCTTCAACCGCGGCATAGTCCAGAGTCCGCCGCCAGATAAAAGGCCGCATGCTTTCAAGAAAAGCCCTCGCTGCCTCAAGATCGCCAGCGCACGGTCTTGCCTTGATATAGGCAGCGCGCTCCCAGTTCTGACCGAGGGATTCATAGTAATTCATCGCCGCCGTCACCGACATGATGGGCGGCGTGGCCGAGGGGTCCGGCCGCAGACGCAAATCCACCCGGAAGACATATCCGTCCGGTGTGTTCTCCTCTAGCAGGCGGTCGAGGCCCTTGATCAGCCGCGGCAGGCGTTTGCCGGGATTCTCGGCGGCCGGTCCCGTCAGGAGGTCGGGATCATAAAGCGCCACAAGATCTATATCACTGGAGAAATTGAGCTCGCTCGCGCCCAGCTTGCCAAGCGCCAGCACAAACACACCCGGCAACGGGTTGGCGGGATCAGTCCAAGCTTCGAACTTGCCCGCTTCCGCCCCGAGCCGCACCAGCCCAGCCAGACCGGCCCGCACACAGGCATCGGCAAATTCCGATAACAGGAAGGCGGCCTCCATCACCTCGATTGCGCCAGAGATTTCAGCCAGACCCAACACGAAATGCGCATCGCCTTTGATCTGCCGCAGACGCGCGGCCAACGCCTCCTCCGTCGCCGCTTCCCTTGCCAGCGCTGCGATATTTGAGGTCAATTCTCCAATGACGGTGCTCACATCCGTCCGTGTCAGTTTTACCAGCAGAGCAGCCCGGGTTCTGGCTTGCCGGGCAAGGTAAGGCGAATTGACGAAGACGGTATCGAGAAACTCTGCATCGGCAGACTGCAACCCGGCGGGATAGTTACAAGGGCGCTCTGCCAGATTGACGTCAAGTCCATCGAACGTCCGGAGCGCAAAGAGGGTGTCAGCACGAGCCATGAGAGAAAGCCTTACTGCTTCGCGCCGAATTTCAAGCCTTCTATTCGTCTGCCGGAAAAATCATGGCAATGCGCAAGCCCGGCCCGTGACCGTCAACACCCCCTGCGCCCTCTTCCAGCCGCAGCTCGGCACCGTGAACATCGGCAATCGCCTTGACCAGGCTGAGGCCGAGGCCGGAGCCGGGCTGGTTGCGCGATTTTTCGAGCCGCACAAATCTCTGGATGACGCGCAGCCGGTCAGCCTCCGGAATACCCGGCCCGGTATCGGTGACAGAAATTTCGGCCCTGCCATCACTGCTGCGGCGCAGCCGCAACTGGATGGCACCGCCGTCAGGTGTATATTTGACTGCATTATCCAGCATATTGGCCATGGCTTGTGAAAACAGGCTCCGGTCGCCGCGGATTAGCAGCCCCTCTTCAACCTGCATGCCAAAGCTGTGGCCACTATCCTCGCAGACGGGTTCGTAGAGTTCGCCCATATCCGACACCAGCGGAGCCGGATCAAACCGCTCGAAGGATTCACGCCGGTCTCCGGCTTCGATACGTGAAATGCTCAGGATCGCATTGAAGACGCCCAGCAATTCATCGGAGTCGATAAGTGCCTGCTCCAGGGCCGCATGACGGCTCTGACGTGTGCCGCCAGCGCGCAAGGCGTCTTCCATACGGTTTCGCATGCGCGTCAGCGGCGACCGCAAATCATGGGCGATAGAATCGCCTACATTGCGCATGCGGTGCATCAGCTCCTCAAGGCGTTCCAGCATGGCGTTGAAGTTTGAGGACAGCTCATCAAGCTCATCCCCGGACCCGTTCCGGGGCGCACGCGGTGACAGATCACCGCCTTTAACCGTCCGCGCGACAGTATTGATGGCATCAAGGCGGCGCGAAAACCGGCGGCTGACGACAACGCCGGAGGCAATACCCAGCGCAATGACCAGCGCGGAGGCGATCAGAATGGCCCGCAGCATGCGGCCGATCAGTCGGTCCTCGTCTTCAAAGTCGACGCCGATAAAAACCGAATATCCATCACCGATTTCAACCAGCCGGGCGCGGGCCCGGCGGCTGTCACGCGCCTCACTCTCATCGCCAGCCGGAGCCCGGCCATAGACAAAGTCCAGCCAGCCCTCATCGTCCGGCACAACATCCGGCATGCCATTCAGATTACCTGATAGAAGCCGTCCATTTGGATTGATCAGGAGATAAAGAAAATCGCTGCCGCCGACCGTGCGCTGCAAAATGTAGCGATTGACGCCATCTATGCCAGATTCGTCATACCGGCGTTCGACCGCAGCGAACTCGTCAACAATGATGGCATCCGTACGCTGCAGCGCGGCTCCCGCCGACGCAGCATAGACAAACGCCAGAATGAGAAAGCTCGACAGGGCAAACAGCGCCGCCGACAATAGGGTCAGACGGAAAGCAGTCGTTCTGACGAATGACGGCAAACGCCGTATCATGATCTCGCGCTCCAAGCTTATGCCTGAAGGCGATACCCTGCCCCGCGAACCGTGTGAAGCAATGCTTCATCAAACGGTTTGTCGATCTTTGAGCGCAGACGCGAAATATGCACGTCGATGACATTGGTCTGGGGGTCGAAATGATAATCCCAGACTTTCTCCAGCAGCATGGTCCGCGTCACGACCTGGCCGGAATGCTTCATCAGAAATTCAAGCAGACGGAATTCACGCGGCTGAAGAAGGATATCTTCACCGCCGCGGACAACCGTCCGGGCCAGAAGATCCATTTCCAGATCACCGACAACCAGTTTGGTGCGGACCACTTCTGGATCCCGGCGCCGGGCGAGCGCTTCGACCCGAGCCAGAAGCTCAGCGAACGCATAGGGTTTGACCAGATAATCATCGCCGCCAGCCTTCAGGCCCTCAACGCGGTGATCCACCTCGCCGAGCGCAGACAGGATCAGCACTGGCGAGGACACGCCTTCATCACGAAGCGATTCAATCACCGAAAGCCCGTCGAGTTTCGGCAGCATGCGGTCAACGACAAGAATATCGTATTCCGCCGAACGGCTCATAGCGAGCCCTTCTTCGCCGTCAACCGCATGGTCGACCACATGCCCACATTCCTTGAGGCCTTTACGGATATAGTTTGCCGCCTCGCGGTCATCTTCGATGATCAGAATACGCATTTTTACAGCCTTTCTGCCGATTGCCTCAGGCGCGGTCCAGCGTCAGCGCGACATAGCGCTGGCCGCTCGCATTCTGGACGAGAACCAGAATGGCGCTGCGGCCATCTTCGCGGGCGGCATCTATGGCGGCTTGCAGATCGCCCGGATTCGTCAGGGTTTCCCCACCAGCCTCAAGAAGGAGATCTCCCGGGCGCAGACCTTTTTGAGCCCCCTCACTATCAGCCTGGAGGTCAATGATAACCAGACCGCTATCCGCCTCCACGCCGAAACGGGCAGTCATATCATCACCTGCCGGACGGACCTGCATTCCGAAGAAGGTCACTTCCGGCTGTGTTGTTCCGCTTTCCTGCATGGTATTGAGGTCCGTTTCGGTAGGCCGGTCACCCAGCGTTGCACGAAGCACGATCTCGTCATTGTCACGGATCACATTGAAGGTGACCTCTGTGCCCGCACCGATACTTCCGACACGGCGGGTCAACTCGGCGGAGCTATCAACGCTTTGCCCGTTCACGGCAGTGATCACATCCATGCGCTGAAAGCCGGCCCGGGCCGCCGGGCCACCGGCAACGATGGACGATACGAATGCGCCACGGGGGTCCTCCAGTCCGAGGCCCTCGGCAATATCATCGGTCACATTCTGGATCTGGACACCCAGCCAGCCCCGTGCAACACGGCCATCGGCCATCAACTGGTCAACAATGTTTGCGGCAATATTGGACGGGATGGCAAAGCCGATCCCGACATTTCCGCCGGAGGGCGAGAAAATCTGCGAATTCACACCAACGACTTCCCCATCAAGGTTGAAGGTCGGGCCGCCCGAATTGCCGCGGTTGATCGGCGCATCAATCTGCAGGAAGTTATTGTAAACATTGGTCGGAAGCTCGCGGCCAGTCGCCGAGACAATTCCCGCTGTCGCCGTTCCGCCGAGACCGAAGGGATTTCCCACGGCCACAACCCAATCCCCGACGCGGATCGTGGGATTGCGATCAAGGGTCACAAATGAAAACGCGATCTCCTCGTCAGTATTGAGGCGCAGCAAGGCTATATCTGTCAGCGGATCCGTGCCGATCACTTCAGCGGGATATTCCTCACCATCTGACAGGGCCACCGTGATTTCCGTGGCATTCTCGACCACGTGATTATTGGTAACGATATGGCCTTCGGCCGAAATGAAAAAGCCGGACCCGAGTGAGCGGCCCTCACGGGGCTGTTGCGGCTGATTGGGAAACTGACGCTCGAACCATTCGCGGAATTGCGGCGGCATGCCCTCCATATTCGGGGCCACACCCCCCGGCATTCCCATAGGCGCACTAATCCGCGCATTGATCGACACGACAGACGGGCTGACCTCTTCGATCAGATCAGCAAAAGACATCGGGGCACCTGTCGGCACCGCTGCCGAGAACGGCAGGGACGTTTCTTCCTGTGCCAGTGCAACCGGCGTTGTCAGGGTCAGGGCCAGAGCCGTGGCGGGAAGCGTCAATACAAGGCGAAGTCTTGAAAACATCTGAGTTCGGTCCTCTTGCAGATTTACACGTCGGCACAGACACTGCGCCGTTGTAGATATCATCGAGATGTCCGCTTTCTTACGAAAACATTACGAATGGTAGTTCACGCAACTCAGCCGACAAGCGTGGAGCGCACCTTGACCTCGGAATGCAGGGTTTTATGAACCGGACAGCGGTCCGCAATCTCTAGCAATCTCTGCCGCTGTTCGTTATCCAGATCGCCTTCCAGCCGGATCGTTTTCTCGAAAACGTCAATCTTCGCATCCTGGCCTTTTTCGCAGCTTTCGCAATCGTCAGCATGGCTCTTGTTGTGAACCACAGTGACCGTGACCCGATTGAGGGGCAAATTTTTATGGCGCGCATACATGCGCAGCGTCATGGAGGTGCAAGCCGCCAGCCCCGCCGAGACATAACCATAAGGCGTCATGCCGGAATTGTCGCCACCCACCGAAGCGGGCTCGTCGGCCAGCATCGCAAAGTCCTGATTGACGACCCAGTTCTGGAACTGGCCGAGACCGGTTTCCTGGACCACAACACCGTCCCTGACCGGCTTGGGAGGCACTGGCAATGGATCAGGAGCGGCATATTTTTCTGCCCAAGCTGAAATGACATCGGCCACATGATGGGAATCTGCTTCGCGCGTCAGCAGATGATCCGCATCATCCAGACTTAAAAAGCTCTTGGGGTGTTTGGCCGCCATGAACAGCCGGGCGGCATTGTCGATTCCAACTGTCTGGTCGACGGGAGAATGACAGATCAGAACGGGACGCTTCAGATCCCGGACCGCATTTTCCAGCGTATGGCCGGACAAATCATCAAGAAATTGCTTTTTGATGGTAAAAGGGCGGCCCGCCAGCGACACCGTCGCCTTGCCGTTTTCAGTGATTTCATTCACCGAATCGGCAAATTGGCTTACAATGTGGTCAGTATCCGCCGGCGCTCCGATGGTCGCTACGGCTTTTACGGAAGGTACCCGGTGAGCGGCGGCAATCACCGCCGCGCCACCCAGGCTGTGGCCAACCAGAATGGCCGGCGCTTCATATTTGCTGGCGAGATGTTCCGCGGCTTTCACAAGATCATCAATGTTTGACGAGAAATTCGTATTGGCGAAATCGCCTTCGGATTGACCCAGGCCGGTAAAATCAAACCGCAGAACCGCAATGCCTTCCTGCGCCAGACGGCGCGCAATACGAGAGGCGGCATGGACATCTTTCGAGCAGGAAAAGCAATGCGCGAACAATGCATAGGCACGGGGCTTGCCATTCGGGAGTTCCAGCTTTGCGGCCAGCGTGTCACCCATCGCACCCTTGAATTCGACTTTTTCTGATTGCGGCATGAATAGCTCCTCGATCCTGAGGAGGGATTTGGGCGTTATTGCAACATGCTGCAAGTCAATCCTTGATAACGCCTTCGTCAGCGCCTTCGTGATGCCACGCCGATCAGCAATCCCCCCGCCAGCAAAAGGATTACCGGTGCGGCATAGAGCGGCAGCGTCCGACCCGTCAGCCGCGGCCGCATCAAGACTTCATCGCCATAACGCTGTGCCAAAGCAATCCGGACTGAATCGGGCGTGGCTCCCGCCGCTATCCGGGTTCTGACAAAGAGCCTCATATCCTGGGCCAATGCCGCATCGGAATCTGCAATCGACTGGCCTTCGCAGACAACGCAGCGGATTTCCTGCATCAAATGCGCGGCTTCCATTTCCTGAGCGGGCGTCAGGTCAACGGACTGAAGCAACAGGACAAGTGCAAATATCTGGATCATGGCATCATCCCCGCCCGCCGTCCGTTCAAGGCACGGCCAATCGAGGCGGACAGCCCGCCAAGCACGATCAACAGGGCTCCCAAGCCGAGCAGCCAGACCATCGGATTGAAAGACACACGTACTTCATAGGCGATCTCGCCATCGTCACGCGCACGCGGCTCTCCGAGGGCGACATAGAGGTCCCCTCCGAACCCAGACTGGATCGCAACTTCACGGGTGGTTGTATCGGCGGCGGTATAGAAACGCCGCTGCGGAAGCAATTCCGACACCCGGCCATTTTCAACAACGATCCGCGCTTCATCCGCGAGATAATTGCGGCCATCCGCGCGCCGCACACCGTCGAGGGTCAGAGTAAATCCCGGGATCCCGATTTGCTCGCCTTCAGCCAACGCCCGCACCGTCTCGGGCCGGCCGGTGGAATCGGCAACCGCACCCAGCGCCATGGCGACAACACCGGCATGGGCCAGAATCCGGCCGGTCAGGCTGAAACATGCTGCGGCCCCTTGCAGGACGCGGTGGTGCCAGAGATCGGTCACCACGCCTGCCAGCGTCCATCCGGCAAACGCCGCAGCCGCTATGGCAACCGGCGAGGCATCAATCAGGAAGGCCCACAAGCCGGCCAGTACACCCGGCAGTATCCAGAGTGCCGAACGCAGGGCCAGCCGCCGGTTGAAGCCATCCTTTTTCCACGGCAGGAAAGGCGCAAAGGGAAGAAAAATCAGGAGCGCAGCCAGAAACGGTGTCGCGGTTGCATTGAAATAGGCCGCGCCGACAGAAATGCCGCTCACACCGAACGCCGACATAATCAGCGGATAAAGCGTTCCGAACAGGACCGTTCCGGCAACGGCTGCGAGCAGGAGATTATTGACGCCGATGAAGGCTTCCCGGCTCGTCAGGGCAAAGCCGTCTCCATTGCCCAGCTTGCCGGATCTGAGCGCAAACAGCGTCAGCCCGCCACCGGCCAGTATCGTCATGATGCCCAGTATCCATAACCCCCGCTCCGGATCGAGCGCAAACGCATGCACCGATGTCAGAACGCCGGAGCGCACCAGAAAAGCGCCCATGGTCGACAGGGAAAACGCCATGATGGCGAGGAAGGCTGTCCAGCCCGCAAAATTGCCCGACTTCTCGGTCGCAATGGCGGAGTGGATCAGCGCGGCGGCTATCAGCCACGGCATGAAGCTGGCATTTTCCACCGGGTCCCAGAACCACCAGCCGCCCCAGCCAAGCTCGTAATAGGCCCACCACGCGCCCAGGGCGATCCCGCCTGTGAGAGCCGTCCACGCGAACAGCGACCAGGGCCGCAAAGCCGTCGCAATGGCGCGGCCTCCCCGGCCTTCGATCAATCCCGCCACGGCCAGAGAGAAAGCCGCCGACAGGCCAACATAGCCGATGTAAAGCGTCGGCGGATGGATGGCGAGCGCAGGGTCTTGCAGGATCGGATTGAGACCGGCCCCCTGAAGGGGAACATCCAGCAACCGGTCAAACGGGTTGGAGGCAAAAGCCAGAAATCCAAGAAAAAGCAGCTGCAATCCGCCCTGTATCGAAACGGCGCGGTTTTTCAGCTGTTCGTCCTGTTTGAGCGCAAACCGGGCGAGCGCGGCACCAATCGCGACCAGCATCACACACCAGAGCAGCATTGAACCTTCATGCCCGCCCCAGGCGGCGGCGATCTTGTAGAAGAGAGGTTTGTCGACATGGCTATGCCCGGCGACATAGGCCACGGAGAAATCCGATTGTAAAAACAGGATGATCAGCAAGCCAAAGGCGATTACAGCTGCGGCTAGCGCGGTATAGGCGGATCGTGCCGCAATCTGCATCGCAGGGGTTGATCCCGCTGAGGCTGCCCGCCATCCGGCCAGTAATTGCAGGGCCGACAGGGCGAAAGCCAGGGCGACCAGAAAGCGGCCAATCTCGGCAATCATTGCTCGCCCTCTCCCTGCCAGACACCACTTTCGCGTAACGCCTGAGCGACTTCCGGCGGCATATAGGTTTCATCATGCTTGGCCAGAACCGTGCTGGCTTCAAACTCTCCGGACGCAATGAAAGCACCTTCCACAACAACACCCTGACCTTCCCGGAACAGATCTGGTAATGATCCGGCATAGACAACACGGATCGTGGCCGCACCGTCCGTCACTGTGAAATCTGCGCCCCCGTCTGCCGGGCGTTCTACGCTGCCGTCTTCCACAAGGCCGCCAATACGGATGCGTTCACCAATGCCGGGATGCGCAGCCACGACCTCGCTCGGGCTGTAAAACAGCACGATCGCATCGCGCAGCGCGATCAGCGCCAATCCTGTGGCCATGGCCAAAACCACGGCAGCCACGGCCACCATGATCAATCTTTGCGAACGGGCTCTCATTCACTCTGTCCTTCATCCGCTTGCAAGGCTGCTGCCAGCAAATCGAGAATGGTCATCGCACCTTCACGCTCCGCAAAGCGGTCCCGCGCGGCCTGCAAGGTCGCCATACCGCCCTCATCATCGCCGAGCATTTCGCGTACGCGGATCAGACGCAGATGATCAGCAAAGCCGGCATCACCGGAAGCAACACGTGTTTCCAGGCGTTGCACCATGTCGGCAATCCGTTGCCGCGGATCGAAATCCTCCGACGCAGCCGCCGCTTCAACAGCCTCTGTATTCACCTGCGGCTGGGACAAAAGCTGAAAGACCTGTTCGGAGATCAATATCCTGTAAGGCCCCTGATCATTCAATCGCTCGATCAGATCCAGCCAGATTGTCTCTGCGGTCTCTACATCGCCGGATTGAAACGCCTGCAGTCCAAGGAAAAAGTCCGGCTCCGGCAAGTCCGGATCAATCCGCCGCGCCTCCTCAAAAGCCGCCCGCGCCTCGTCCGTGACCCGGCCATCATTCAAATTCATGAAGGTCTGGCCGAGATCCGACAGCGTTCGCGCATTGAGCTCCAGGCGCAAGGAGCGTTGAAACGCATTGATCGCTTCCAGCTCTCTTTCCGACCGCGCCAGCATGCGTCCCAATTGCGCCCAGACCACAGCATTGGTGTCGTCTTCGCGCAGCATGTCCCGCAAGCGTTCAACCTGCGCAACCGGTTCAAGATCATCGGGATTGGCCGCCATGCGTTCAGCGGCGGCATGTTGATAGGGGACACCCGGAGCCTGCGGTTGGCCACCGGCAAGATAGGTCACGCCCGCCACACCCACCAGTCCGGCAAGGATGGACGGGGCCAGCCAGCGCGGCTGTTTCCGCGCCACCGGCCACACAGCGAAACCGGCAAAGACAAAAGCGGCGGCTGCCAAAATGATGGCGAGTGCGATCATGTCGCTGTCCGGCTGAAAATCAGAGCGAGATTATTGGCGGGCATATCGATCCGATTCTCCAGTTGAAACCCGTTTCGCGCAAACAGGGATATGACATCTTCCAGCGCCCTGACACCCCAGTCCGGATGTCTGGATTTCAGACTGGCATCGAATTCCAGATTCGACGGGGCGGTCTTCGCCCCTTCCAGAAACGGACCGTAGAGGAAGACCCGTCCCTCTTGCTCCAGAATGTCAGCCGCGCCACGCGCCAGACCTTCTGCAACCGCCCACGGAGAAATATGGATCACATTGCAACAGACAAGGACATCATGCTTTGGCAGGCCATGCGTCCAGCCAGGGACCGAAACATCCAGATCAAGCGGCGCTTGAAGACCTTCGATCTCACCGGCGCGGGCCGCCTGACTGCGGCGGGACACCTCATCCGGATCGCTTGGGACCCATTGAATATCTGGCCGGAGACCGCACACGGCTTCCCCGTGCTCTCCTGTTCCCGATCCGATCTCAAGCACACACGCTGCAGGTTTCAGAACGGGACCCAATACATTCGTGATCGCCGCAGCATTGCGGGCTGCGCTTGGAGAAAACAGCTTCTCCTCGTCAGCTCCGCGCATTTCCATCGCGATCATTTTTCCGGGGGATTGTTTATCCATCCTTGCGGGATAGGCAGGACAGACATTTTACGCAAGCCGCATCAGGCTGCGTTGGCGCGAACCGCGACACTCCGCCGCTGAATCAACTCGGCGTTTTCATCATCCTTGAAGGCGTGCATGTAGCGGACAATGAGATCCAGCGCTGCGGACGCCTTTTCAGCATCCTCACCTTGGGCTGCCCGCAGAATTTCCAGATAGGCCCGGGCCGCATCATCCAGCTCCTGACGCACATAGTCAGCCGCATGTTTTTGCGCACCACCGACAGCGGCCTTAGTTGCCCAGTCTGCGGCCAATGCAAGGAAGGCCAATTCAGACTCAGTTCTCAGGATGCGCTCATCCTTTGGCATCGACCCTGGTGTTACAAAACCACGATTGCCCTTGGCGACATATGGCAAGGACCGCACGAAATCCTTTTCAACCTGCTTGAAAAACTGGTCGAGCGAATTTGAGGCCTTGGCCCTGATGGCAAACAGCGTCTTGCCCCAGCGGCCATCTTTGCGGATACCGAATTCGCGTGTCATGCCGACAGAAATTTTGGCGAATTCTTGCAAGGCCCGCCCGGCCTCCCCGGCTTCATCCAGAGTGGCCGGCGCGTGATCAAATTTCCCTGCGTAGAAATCGGCATTGGCAAGAACCATATCGCCGACATCTGCAAGATCAGTCTTTGACACCAGAGCATCATCACTGCGCCGGCCGATCTTTTCGACAACGCGAAATATCTGCGCTGTGTTCGTCAAACGGGCGGTAAGAAGCTTGAGGAACCACAAGCTGGCATCCGGCGCATCGGCGCAGATACGGTCATAGGCATCCCGCGCCTGCGAAACGGAATCCGGCGTGAAATCTGTAATTTTCTTGTCAAATGGCTTCAGCGCATCCGTCAATTGGGCATCATGGGAGAGCAGACAGACGGCATCCACAATCAGTGACTCATAGCCCGTCCCCGCCGCCTGCATCAGCCGAGCCTTGAGGGATCTGTCATTTTCTGCCCGGGCGTTCAGCGCCAGAAGCCGTTCAGCCGCCTGATTTCGCCAAGATTGCATTATCCCCGGATCGCTGGATCCAGCGGGTGTTTTCAGCGATGCCAGATCGGCTTCTTTATCAATTAAGGTCAGGATTTCATCGGTAAATCGCGAATGGGTCGGCGGGTCGGATTTCTGCCCCGTGACGTCATCAAACACCCGGAATAGCAGCGAACGGCGCTCATCTTGACTGCCACCACCACTGCACCGGTCATCCAGAATTTTTAGCGTTTCGGCCAACCGCCCTGTTTTGCCAGCCGCTGCAAGCAATTGGCTTCGGATATCATCCGGCAATCCCGCCCACAGGGCAGAGAGGCTTTTCAGCTGTTTTTCCGTTAACGGCTTCATCGCGATTCCGGGCTTTCCAGCCTGTCATGCTAGAATAATATCGTTAATCGGGTTTTAGCGTTGGCGTCCGGGCAGGATCAGTTCCGCTGACAATCCGCCAAGCTCTGAAACACCCAGTTCCAACTCCCCTCCATAAACCCGCGCGAGGTCGACGACAATTGACAGGCCGAGGCCTGTACCGGGGGTTTCTTCATCAAGCCGGACACCCCGTTTCAGGGCGTTTTTCCGCTGTGCGGCATCCATTCCCGGCCCGTCATCCTCGACCTTCAGGAATATCTTGTCTTCTGCCCCGGCTCGAGCGGTCACGCGAACCTGCGAATACGCCCATTTGCAGGCATTGTCGCAAAGATTGCCAACCATTTCTTCGAGGTCTTGCCGCTCTCCGCGGAACACCAGATCCGGTTCATAATTCGCGGAAACGGATTTCGACTGCCGCGCATAGATCTTGTTCAGCGTTCGCGTCAGGTCATCAATAACCGAAGAGACTTCACAGCGCGCGCCTATGGCTTTTGCGTGGGCGGCCGCCCGGGCCCGGCGCAAATGGTGATCGACCTGGCGTGACATTGTTTCCGTCTGCCGGCGCACGAGTGAGGACAGCTCGCTGTCATCACCGGAAGTTTCATTCAACAACACCGCAATCGGCGTTTTCAACGCATGCGCCAGATTGCCGACATGGGTGCGGGCCCGCTCAACAACTTCACGGGAATGATCGAGCAGCGAATTCAATTCTACGCCAAGAGGTTGAAGTTCAACCGGGAAATTACCTTCCACCCGCTCGCTTCGCCCGGCTCGCACTTCAGCTACCGCATCCCGCATCTTGAAGACAGGAGCCAAGCCAATCCGGACCTGCACAATGACACCCGCACCCAGAATGATGCCGAAAACAAGGAAAATGAGGATGGAAACAAATGCAAAACGGCGCACTTCCGCATCAGCAGGCCGCCGGTCTTCAGCCGCGGTGACCAGAATACGGCCGGCAGCGCCGGGCAATTCGACAGCCTGGATAACGACCCGCAGCAACTGATCATCGGGCCCTTTGGTATTGTAGGACACCGGCTGGCCGAACGCGTCCAGAGCGTCCTCAAACGCCCCGGGCTGTATCGGAATGACTTCGTCGAGAAGAGATTGGGATTCGCCCAGCACTTCGCCGGGCTGACCGCCATCAATCGCATTGATTTGCCAGTATCGTCCCTGAAAAGCGCGATTATAGCGGCTATCGAGCGGGGGTTGCGCTGGCACGACCTGGCCGGACGAATCCCGCTCAGCTGTGGCTATGACCGTCAGGGCAACGGCCTCCAGCCGGTCATCCAGCGTGCGGACTACAGAATTTCTGAATAGCGTGGTCAATGCCAGCGCGACCGCAATCAGCGCAACAAGAGTCCAGACCGTCGCCGTCAGGACCAGACGGCGGAAGAGCGATCTGGACCGCGTCCTCACGCGGCTTTGACATCCGGATCGATCAACCGGTATCCGAGACCCCGCACAGTCTCTATGCGGTCCTGCCCGATCTTTTTGCGCAAGCGCCCGACAAACACCTCGATCGTGTTGGAATCCCGGTCGAAATCCTGATCATAAATGTGTTCAACCAGCTCGGAACGGGAAATCACCCGGTCCTGATGATGGGCCATATAGCTGATCAAACGGAATTCGTGCGAGGTGAGCTTGACCGGCGCGCCGTCGATGAAGACCCGCGCGCCCCGCGTATCCACGGACAATGTTCCGCAATCAATGCTGGACGATGCATGTCCGGCCGCCCGGCGCGTCAAGGCCCGCAGCCGCGCCAGCAATTCTTCTGTATGGAAAGGCTTGGTCAGATAATCATCTGCGCCAGCATCAAAACCGGCCACTTTTTCGCTCCAGCGGTCACGGGCTGTAAGGATCAGAACCGGGAATATCCGTCCCTCCTGGCGCCAGCGCTCCAGCACGGTCACGCCATCAATCTGCGGTAATCCGAGATCGAGCACAACCGCATCATAGGGTTCGGTATCTCCCAGAAAGTGGCCTTCTTCACCGTCGGTTGCGACATCAACGGCATAACCGGCATCTGTCAGCGCGCGATTGAGCTGGCGGTTGAGATCTGGATCATCTTCTACGACAAGTACCCGCATGTCTTCCTCTATCGCTCGCCAAGGACTTGGCCGGTGCGCGCGTCAACGATCACATCAACACGGCGGCCTTCCCGGGTCAAAATCGTCACAACCCATTGCGGGGAAGCGCCACCCTGCAATTGCGCATTCAGGACTTCCGAGCCGGGATAACGCCCGCGCACGATCGAGATCGCCCGCAAGGCCGGGAGTACATCACCCGAATCCCGCGCATCACGCGCCTGACCGGCGGAATAATTATTCCGCATGTCCTGAGCGTGCGCCGCACTCATGGGCAGAACTGCTCCGGAAACCGAAAGCAGCAGGGCCAAACCAGCCGTTATGAAATGTCTCTTGTTCATGAACGGCAATCTGCCCTCTCGTCACTGAACGCGCGCTGAATGAACAAATAATCAGATTTTAACATTTTTGCGAGGGTTGTATCCCGCCGGCGGCGTCCAGCTCGACAAAAACTCCCGCAAATCGGCATCGTCAGGCACATCGACCATCAGGCGCACGATCTGGTCCCCCGCCGCCTTTCCCTTCCGGGCAATTCCGCGCCCTTTGAGACGCAGCAGGGTTCCGGAGGTCGAATTCGGGGGAATTTTGACATCGACCGCGCCTTGCAGGGTCGGCACGCGGACCTTTGCGCCCAGCGAGGCCTCCTTTACCGAAACCGGCAGGTCGAGGCGGATCATGTCCCCGTCCCGGCTGAGCCAGCGATGCGGCTTGATTGCCAACGTGATCAGCAAATCGCCATCCGGCCCGCCCTGCTGGCCTTTCTGCCCCTGCCTGCCGAGCCGCAACACTTTGCCATCCTCGACTCCGGCCGGAATTTTGACATCCACCTTGCGGCCATCCGGCAGGTGAATGCGCTGATTTCCGCCCTGTGCCGCTGTTACAAAATCAATCTCGAGGGACGCAGACAGATCGCCGCCGCGTTGGGCGCGTGGTGGCGCAGCGCCGAAATCGCTGAAAAGGTCGGAAAAGATGTCGGTAAACTCGCCGCTTTGCCGTCCACGGCGGGCGGACTGGTAATGGTGGTGCGGTGCAACCTCCTCGCCATTGGCATCAATTTCACCGCGATCATATTGCGCACGCTTCTTGGCATCCGACAGCAAGCGGAAAGCCGTGCTGACCTTCTTGAAGCGGTCCTCGGCAGCCGCATCATCCGGATTGGCATCCGGATGCAATTGCTTTGCAAGCTTGCGGTAGGCTGACCGGATCTCGTCTGTTGAAGCGGACTTGGATACGCCCAGAATTTTATAAGGATCGCTCATCAATCTCACAGCTGCCGGAAAGCGCGCGGATTGGCAAGCTGACTATGGTGTAATTGTCAGGCGAGCAGCCGCTCCGGGTCCGTATTGTGCCGAGACCTGCCGGACCATAACGTCGAAAACAGGCACGGGAGAGCCGATCCAGATTTCCAGGTCTGTGATGGCAAGGCTGAGCGTCGAATCGGCAATTTCTTCAGAATGGTGAACATCCCCGTCTGTCTGAATATCGATCAGATAACGTTCGCTGTCCTCACCAAGCGGGACCTCCGGAGACACCCAGTCATCCCCGCCGATGCGGGTCCGCCGTATCCAGCCAAGCCTGAAACCAGATGTGATGCGCCCGGCTTTCAGATGCGCCGGTGGCAAGGGTTGAAGATCAAGACCGCGATAAGTATCGGTAAGGTTTTCATGAAGACTGTCATCCGGCGTGACGCCCGCAGGCAAAGCCATGAAGCCAATGTCCAGATCACGCTCATAGGGCTCGAGCTCCAGCGTATCCATCGCGCTATCGAGCAACACAAAAGGGGCACCCGCTGGCAGATCCGAAAAATCGGTTACACCATCGGCCAGCAATCCGGACAGGCGATAGCTTTTCTCGCCAATCAGCTCGGCGTCACGAAATTGCAGCGTGAACCAGTGATGTGCACCCTGAATGGCCACCCGGTTACGGCCCGCCAGCACACCCAGCTCTGTTTCTGATATGAGCAGGCCGCCCGTAAGCTCAACCGTCAGAGGCTGGTGTTCAATCCAGCGTCCTTCCGGCAGATCATCCGGTGCGGATATGATGGTGCCGCAAAGCGCTGGAGCCTCCAGAAGATGCCGCTCTCGCCAGGAATTCTCCGCCGCGCTCCATATCTGAACACGTCCCGGCCAGGGATTTGCAAAAGCAGCGGCCAGCAAACCTCCGCGCGCTTCCCGTTCCCCCGGCAATGGCGCAAGATCGATCAGATGCAAGACCGGCTGAGTTGCCGGTTGCACCCTATCCTCCGGATGTCCGGGCAGAGATCCCGCAAATCCCGATGCCCGGGCCACATGAACTGACGCTTCGGCTATTCTTTGTGAATGCCCCGTAATGGCGTCCAGGGTGATGACGCGACCGTCAATGTCTGCGCTATCTCCCGCCTCCAGCGCAATCCGTGACGGCGGCAGGGAGAATTGCCATTGCAAAGCCCCGGCATGAGCCTCTCCAAGTATGTCGCGCGCCCAGCCCTCAGCCGTGCTTTCATCCGCCAGCAAGGGCAGGCTGACATCAGCAACAGCTTCCAGATCATCCGTCTCTTTACGGGCATAAACGCTGGACGGACGGTAATCCGGCGTATCGAGCTGATAGCGGAGGCGGACATCCTTCGGCAGGCTATCATTTTGCGCCACGCTCATTTCTATCGCCCGGCCTGACGGCGGCAACAGGAGTGAAGCGGTTTCCAGAATGGTATCCGATGGCTTGCCGAAGGAAATGACCGCCGGTCCGTTTGAACGGTCTACCAGTGTGAACCCGAAGGCAGTCATCAGCGGCTGCAAGGCGTCCCGCACCGCCATCGGCTGATCAATGACGAAGCCGGAGACCAGCCCGTCCAGAGTGCCGGAAATGGCATCGAGCCCGCATCTGGCGGTCAGCTCCTCGACAATCAGCGACAGCGGCGCCAGCCCCGCGCGGCCATTCAGCCAATGCCCCAAACGCCAGTTCGCGCCATCCGACCAGACATCGCCGCGCGCCGGGAAATCGGGAAAGGGCCGCGCATCCCACGTCCAGATGTGAATGAGGTCCGGCGTGATCATCGGACCGCCATAGACATTTGAGACCGGATTATTGCCCGTTTCCGCCGACCAGTGATCGAGCAGGACCCCGATATAGCGCCGCTGGATCAGATCATCGCGCGCACCGCTGGAATAATAGGGCTGGAAACTCTCCGAGCTTTTCGGATCAACAAACACATTGGGCTGGTTGGCGCCCTTGTCGATGGCCGGGCAGCCGAGCTCTGTAAACCAGACCGGTTTGGATTCGGGGATCCAGGCAGTCGGAGCAGCAGACTCAATGCCGCCCGGGCGATTGTAATGGATATTCGCCCACCAGTTGCGGATATCCTTGTAGCGGAAAACCCAGGGCTTTGCATAAGCCCCGTCGGTGATCGCCGTACGGATCTGGGCATCACGGTCCGCAGCGCTGGCATAATACCAGTTATAGCCTTCCCCGCCTTCAACATTGCGGCTCAGATAGTCCCGATCATGGATGGAAGACGCTGCATCCTGATCGAGATGCGTGTCGCCCTCGCGCCAGTCCGACAGGGGCGCATACCAGTCAATCGCGACGGCATCGATCTCTGGATGGCTCCACAAGGAATCCAGGTGGAAGAAGATATCACCGGACCCGTCAGCCGGCTGATAGCCCGAATATTCCGACCAGTCCGCCGCATAGGAAAGACGCGTTCCGGCCCCGAGCAATTGCCGTGCTTCAACGGCGAGAAGCGCCAATTGCTCCACTGCCGGAAAGCTGTTGCTTTCGCCCCGGATCGTGGTCAGGCCACGCATTTCCGAACCGATCAGAAAGCCATCAACACCGCCGGCAGCAGCAGCCAGTGCCGCATGGTGCAGAATGAAACGACGAAAACTCCATTCAGCAGGGCCGGAATAGGAAAGGCTCTGACCGCTGACGGCGAAATTCACCGCGGCAGCGGAGCCAAAGAAGGCCTCCACCTGATCGCGCGCAGCATCCGTGCCATCAACGCTGGCCGTTTCACCGGGGGCTGGGTGGCAGGTGATCCGCCCCCGCCAGGGAAACGCCGCCTGCTCTGCATCGCCATAGGGATCCACAAGGCCATTGCCTGGCGCTACATCCATCAGGATGAAGGGATAGACAGAAACCGAAAATCCGCGCGCTTTCAGCTCGGTGATCGCTTCGATCAGAGAGGTGTCCGCCGGACTGCCGCCATAGACCGGACGTCCGTCGAGGCGGGAAATCAGATAGGCCGAACTGCGGTCTTCGCCGGCCACAGACCAGCTATAGGGCCGCGTGACGGTCTCACGCGTTTCAACACCGGGCCGGATGGTGCAATCGCCGCAGCGCAAATCCGTACCGATCCAGGCCGACACGATCAACACTGACCGGCAATTCGGCAGACGGGCCTCAAGATCGTCAATGGCTGCGAGGAAATCCGGCTTGCCGCGCGAATTATTGATATTCAGCCAGCTTTGCCGGCCCGGACCGTCATCCCGCAGAATGAAGGATGTTGCATAGGCAAATTCGCCCGAGGCGGGGATGAGATCAACGCCCTCAATCCGGGTCTCCAGCCGTGCCGCGCCAGCCCCCGCCTGAGGCGGCCGGAACACCTCGAAGGACAGATTGGGAATGCGGGTGCCAAAAGTCTCGAGCGGCAAATCCTCGAACACGATATAGGCCAGTCCGCGCCAGCCGGGCGCGTTGTCTGCCCCCTCTATGGCTTCGATCAGGGGATCCGGCGTTTGATCCTCATCGCCCTTGTAAAGCCGGTAGTTCAAATCACTCTGACAGAGCAGCTCACCATTTGCCCAGATATTGCCAATGCCGTCGATTTTCCCTTCACACAGGCCGACAGCAAAACTTACCGTATAGCTGAACCGGTTGACCCGCGGTCCGCCCTTGCCGCCGCCTTCTGATGTCCGGTGCTCGGAAAACCGCGAAGCCCAGATGACCTGACCCGCAATCCGGCTGCGGCCAAAAATCAGAGGAATCGGCGCGCCTTCTGTCGAGGACTGAACGGGCAAGGCCTCCAGCCGCGGACCGGCCACACTATCCAAGCCGAACAGCGCCCGGTCGAGCAAACCGCCTGCCTGCGCGCCGATAAAGCCGCCAATGGCCTGTCCGGACAGGTGCAGCCCGAACGCAGACAAACCCTTCGGTAAAACATTCTGGCCCACGGCAGATCCGATCGAGCCCAGAATCAGCTGTCCCATAACGAGTCTCTTTCCGGAAACGAGAAGGCGGCAAGGCAGTGACGCCGCCACCAAGGCGTCAGCTGCGTCTCTGAAACAGAGTGCCGCCAATACGCGTGAATGAAATGGTGGTCTGATGACTGGATGCCGCAATGGCGCGCTGGTGAAGCATTGCGCCACGCAAAGACCAGAACATCACCTGCTTCAGCCTGGTCTTTCGGAATTTCGGTCAGCTGACGCCGGAAGACCGCCAGCAACAGATCATCCCCTGACAGAGCCCTCACCGGATAGGGCGGCGGCGTTTCAGGTTCCTCCCCGTAAAGCGCCCGCCAGACGCCGCGAACCAGCCCCAGGCAATCACACCCGGCACCCGGACGGCTGGCCTGATGATGATAGGGTGTGCCGATCCAGCGCTGTGCTTCAGCCACAACCTGCGCCCGGATCATGACAGCCCGCGCGATCCGCCATCCCGGCGTTTGTCGGAAGCGGGCGAGGCCATGAGCACATCATTGCCCGGAAGGAACGCAAAACCGCGGAAGTTGAGAATGTTGGCAAACTTGTCCCGGCAGGTCGCATGGCGTTTGTCGCAGCCTGCGGTGATGACAAAGCCATCGCCATTTTCTG
>PFFX01000039.1:0-6355 GCA_002783385.1 Rhodobacterales bacterium CG15_BIG_FIL_POST_REV_8_21_14_020_59_13
TATGAGAGTTCACAACTAGATCACCCCCAATGAGAGTTCACACCTAGATCACCCCCAGCTCTTTCCCCACCTTCGTAAACGCCGCAATCGCCCGGTCGATCTGCTCCGGCGTATGGGCAGCGCTCATCTGGGTGCGGATACGGGCCTTGCCCTTGGGTACGACGGGATAGAAGAAGCCGATCACATAGACCCCCTCCTCCATCAGCCGGTTGGCCATTTTCTGGCTCAGCGCCGCATCATCCAGCATGACCGGAATGATCGGATGCTCCCCCGGCAGAAGGTCGAAACCCGCCTGAGTCATACCCGTCCGGAACTGCTTCGCATTGTCAAAGAGTTGAGCGCGCAAATCATCGCCCCTGGCCACCATGTCCAGCGCTTTCAGCGACGCCCCGGCAATGGATGGCGCCAGTGAATTGGAGAAAAGATAGGGCCGTGAACGCTGGCGCAAGAGGTCGATCACCTCCTTGCGCGCCGAGGTAAATCCGCCCATCGCCCCGCCCAGCGCCTTGCCCAGCGTGCCGGTGATGATGTCCACCCGGCCCATCACATCGCAATGTTCGGGCGTGCCGCGCCCTTTCGTCCCCATGAAGCCGTGTGCATGACAGTCATCGACCATGACCAGCGCGCCATATTTGTCGGCGAGATCACAGATGCCCTTCAGATTGGCGATATAGCCATCCATGGAGAAAACCCCGTCCGTGACGATCAGCGTATGGCGCGCCCCGGCGGCATCCGCCGCTTTCAACTGGGTTTCGAGGTCGTCCATGTCGGAATTGGCATAGCGGAAGCGCTTCGCCTTGCAGAGCCGCACCCCGTCAATGATGGAGGCATGGTTCAGGGCATCGGAAATGATGGCGTCATTGTCTTCCAGCAAGGGCTCGAACAGGCCGCCATTGGCGTCGAACGCCGCCGCATAGAGGATTGCATCTTCCTGGCCGGTGAATTCCGCAATGGCCTTTTCCAGCTCGCGATGAACCGTCTGTGTGCCGCAGATGAAGCGGACAGAGGCGACACCGAAGCCGAACTCATCCAGCGCATTCTTGGCGGCATCAATCAGCTCGGGCCGGTTGGCGAGGCCCAGATAATTGTTGGCGCAGAAATTAATGACATGATCCGTCGTGCCATTACGCCGGACCTCGATTTCGGAAAATTGCTGCGAGGCAATCACCCGCTCACGCTTGAACAGGCCGTCGGCCTCGATGTCGTTCAGCGTTTTCTGAAGGTGCGTGAAGAAGGCTTCGGACATGTCAGTCTCCATCTGGATATACGCCAGACATAGCCGCAGCTTCCTCCCGGTTCAATCACGCAAAGGTGTCTGTGAAGTACCGGAATTCTGCCTGTTTTCCTTGGCAGTCCCGGTAAACTGGTTTTAGCTGTATGCAGTATTTCGCCGGGAGGGATCAGGGCGCTTTATCCGCCTTGAAGGTTTGCATGGGCATGAAGCCAACAAATACCAGTGATCCGGACTATTTCCACAAGGTCGTCGATTGCCAGTATGCCTGTCCGGCCCATACGCCAGTGCCGGATTATATCCGGCTGATCGCGCAAGGCCGTTATACCGACGCCTATATGATGAACCGCCGGTCGAATGTCTTTCCGGGCATTCTGGGCCGCGTCTGCGACCGCCCCTGCGAACCGGCCTGCCGCCGCACCCGCGTCGAGGACGAACCGGTAGCGATCTGCCGCCTGAAGCGTGTGGCCGCTGATCACCGCGATGAGGTCAAACACCTCATGCCGGAAATCATGCCCTCCAATGGCAAGAAAATCGCCCTCATCGGAGCCGGACCGGCCTCGCTGACGGTCGCCAATGATCTTGCCCCTCTGGGCTATGATTGCACCATCTTTGAAGCCTTGGAAAAACCCGGCGGGCTGATGATCTCCAACATCCCCTCCTTCCGCCTGCCGGAAAAAGTGCTGGGTGACGAGATCGGCTACATCCTCGACATGGGCGTGAAGCTGAAAACCGGCCATCGCATCGACTCGATGAAGGCGATGCTGGAGGACGGTTATGACGCCATCTTCGTCGGTTCCGGCGCACCCAAGGGTAAGGATCTCAACCTGCCCGGCCGCGAGGACGCTGCAGATAATATCCATATCGGCATTGAATGGCTGGAATCAGTGGCTTTCGATCATATCGAGGAGATCGGCAGGAAGGTTCTGATCATCGGCGTCGGCAATACCGCCATGGATTGCTGCCGCACCTCTTTGCGCCTCGGCTCTGACAGCGTGAAAGTCATGGCGCGCAAGCCGCGCCAATTCTTCAAGGCCTCGCCCTGGGAGCTGAAAGACGCCGAGCACGAGAATGTCGAAATTATCGTCAATCACTCGCCGAAGGCCTTCGTCACCGAAAACGGCAGATTGACCGGCATGGTTTTCGAGGTCATGGAATATGAGGTCGATGACAAGGGGAAGATCACCGAGACCCGCACCACCGGCGAAGTCACCCTGCCGTGCGATGATGTTATTCTCGCCATTGGCCAGGACAATGCCTTCCCCTGGATCGAACGCGATATCGGTATGGAATTCGACAAGTGGGAGACCCCCATTGTCGACAAGACCACGTTTGAATCGACCCGCAAGGGTGTCTTCTTTGGAGGCGATGCGGCCTTTGGTCCGCTGAACATCATCTGGGCGGTCGAACATGGCCATCAGGCGGCGATCTCGATCCACAAGCATTGCATGGGCGAAAGCCTGACCGATCGCCTGCCGCGCAGCGTCAATCTGGAAACCGCCAAGATGGGACCGAATGAATGGTCCTATTCCAATGATTATGATCCCGATGCCCGCAGTGATATGCCGGAAGTTGATCTCGTTGAGCGCTTTAAGACGCTCGATATCGAGGTCGAGCTCGGCTTTACGCCCGAACAGATCAAGACCGAGGTGGAGCGCTGTCTCAATTGCGATCTGCAAACCGTCTTCTCGGCCCCGGCCTGCACCGAATGCGACGCTTGTATCGACATCTGCCCGGTCAATTGTCTGACCATTACCGCCAATGGCGGGGAAGCCGATCTGCGCACCCGCCTCTCCGCTCCGGCCGACAATACCGATCAGGCCCTCTACGTCTCAGAGGGGCTGCCCAATACCGCCCGCGTGATGGTGAAGGATGAAGACCTTTGTCTGCATTGCGGCCTCTGTGCCGAACGCTGTCCAACGGCCGCCTGGGACATGCAGAAATCCACCATATTCCTGCCGCATGCCGATGACGAGCTTGCCGCCTATGCCAGCCGGAGAGCGGCAGAATGAACGTCCAGACTCAAACACACGCCGCCGGTTCCACTTCGGTGAAAGTCAATGATTTTGTTATCAAGATCGGCAATGTGAACGGCACCGGATCAGCCAGCGCCAATGGCCTTTTGATGAAGGCCATCTTCCGCATGGGCGTGCCGGTGGTCGGGAAAAACCTCTTTCCGTCCAACATTCAGGGCTTGCCGACCTGGTATGAAATCCGGGTCTCGAAAGACGGCTGGACGGCGCGTTCCGGCGATGTCGATCTGATGGTCGCCATGAATCTGGAAAGCTATGAGCAAGACCTCAAGGCGGTCTCGCCCGGTGGCGCGCTGCTTTACGATTCCACGTGGCCGCGCCCGAAACTGCATGGCCGCGAGGACATTACTGTCATCGGCGTGCCTCTGGCGAAAATGACCAATGACGGCTTTGCCAATGCGCGCACCCGGGTGCTGATGAAGAATATGGCCTATGTCGGCGCTGTGGCCGTCCTCACCGGCATAGATATGGCCGTCATCCAGACGCTGGTGGAAGACACCTTCAAGGCCAAGCCCAAGCTGATCGAGCCCAATATGAAGGCGCTCATGCTGGGCCACGATTATATCACGCAGAATTACGACGCCCTGCCCCTGCGGGTGGAACCGATGGATGAGACCAGGGACTGCATCCTGATAGAGGGCAATGACGCCGCTGCACTGGGCTGTGTCTATGCTGGGGCGACGTTCGGCGCCTGGTATCCGATCACGCCATCCACCTCGCTGATGGACGGCTTCAAGAACCATTGCCGCAAACTGCGTGTCGATCCGGAAACCGGAAAGAATAATTACTGCATCATCCAGGCCGAGGACGAACTCTCCGCCATCGGAATGGTGATCGGCGCCAACTGGAATGGTGCCCGCTCCTTCACCCCGACCTCCGGCCCCGGCATTTCCCTGATGAGCGAGTTTATCGGCTTTGCCTATTATGCCGAAGTCCCCGCTGTCCTTTTCGATATCCAGCGCGTTGGCCCCTCCACCGGCATGCCAACACGGACCCAGCAGGGCGATATCCTGCTCGCCGCCTATGCCAGCCATGGCGATACCAAACATATCGTGCTCTTTCCGGCGAATCCAAAGGAATGCTTTGAACTCTCAGTTGACGCATTTGACGCCGCCGAGCGCTATCAGACACCGGTCTTCGTGCTTTCCGATCTCGATATCGGCATGAATGAGTGGATGGTGCCGCGTTTCGAGTGGGATGACAGCCGCCAGCCTGATCGTGGCAAGGTATTGCACGCCGAAGATCTCGAAAAGGTCGAGAAATTCTACCGCTATTTCGACCATGATGGCGACGGCATTCCCTATCGCACCATCCCTGGCGAACACCCGAAAGGCGCTTATTTCACGCGCGGATCAGGCCATAACAAGTTTGGTGGTTATACAGAGGATTCAGAGGCTTATCAGGAAGTCCTTGACCGGATTCTGCAAAAATGGGAGAAGGCTGCAGATCACCTGCCCGGCCCGGTCATGCAGATAGCAGAAGAACCGACCCGGCGCGCCATCCTCACCGTCGGCGGTTGTGACGCCGCTGTCCGCGAAGCCATTGACCGCATGGCAAAGGATGGCCTCCATTTTGACTATCTGCGGGTCAAGGCCTTCCCTTTCCATTCCGATATCGAAGCCTTCATCTCCGAACATGATATTGTTTTCGTGGTCGAGCAGAATCGAGACGGTCAATTGCGTCAGCTCCTCATCAACGAGACATCGGCCGAGAAGAACCAGCTCGTGTCCATTCTCGATTATTCCGGCATGCCGGCCGATACCGGCCTGATTGCCCGCAGGATCACGACTCATTGTCAGACGGAAGGTTAGACCATGACCTCGATCAAGAAACCCCTTGTCGACAAGCATCTGCGCAAGAACAGGCACGGCCTCACCCAGCGCGATTATGAAGGCGTCGCCTCGACCCTCTGCGCCGGTTGCGGTCACGATTCCATCACTGCCGCCTTCGTGCGGGCTTTCCACGAGCTCGATCTGGAACCGCACCGCGCCGCCAAGATCTCCGGCATTGGCTGTTCATCGAAGACCACCGCCTATTTCCTTGGCCAGTCGAGTGGTATCAACACCGTGCATGGCCGCATGCCATCGGTGGCGACCGGCGCTGCCGCGGTCAATCCGGACCTCCATTACATTGGCGTCTCTGGCGATGGAGATTCCCTCTCCATTGGCCTCGGACAGTTTGCCCATGCCATCCGCCGCAATCTCAACATGCTCTATGTGATCGAGAATAATGGCGTTTATGGCCTCACCAAAGGCCAATTCTCGGCCTCTGCCGATATCGGATCGCGCGCCAAATATGGCGAGATCAACGAACAGACCCCGATTGATCCGGTGCGGCTTGCCCTCACCCTCGGCGCCACCTTCGTGGCACGCGGCTTTTCTGGTGACAAGGAACAACTTGTGCCGCTGATCAAGGCCGGGCTGATGCATCGCGGCTTTGCCGTCATCGATGTTATCAGCCCCTGCGTCACCTTCAACGATCATGTGGGCTCGACCAAATCCTACGCCCATACCTACAAATACTATCATCCGGTCATTCACGCCGATTTCGTGCCCGAGGAAAACGAAATCACCGCAGATTATGCCGAAGGTGAGGCCATCACCCTCCCCATGCACAATGGCGGCGAAGTGGTCTTGCGCAAAACCGATACCAGCCATGATCCGCGCGACCGTGATGCCGCCTTCGACCTGTTGAAGAATCTCGAAGGCTCCGAAATCCCGACCGGCCTCATCTATATCGATGAAAGCCGCCCGGAGATGGGCGAGATGAATCATCTGCCCGACACGCCGCTGAATGCGATCAATCACTCGAAGCTGTGTCCGCGTTCGGCAACGCTGAAGCAGCTGATGGACGGGTATGCGTAAGCCGCTCGATACGGGGCAGCTTTATGCATGATAATTACCGTCACCCTCCGGCTTGACCGGAGGAGGAAGAAGTTATTGGCCGGTTGCGTGGTTCGAGGCTGCCTGCCGGCAGCACCTCACCATGAGGTCGGCTTGTGTTTTCCTCCCCCGTGTGCGGGGGAGGTGTTTCGAACGTGGTGAGAAACGGAGGGGGCGGGATGACACACGCCCTCACCCTCGAAACCGGA
>PFFX01000039.1:6383-6797 GCA_002783385.1 Rhodobacterales bacterium CG15_BIG_FIL_POST_REV_8_21_14_020_59_13
CCTTGAAAGGGAGGCGCGGGGAAAGGAGGCCGTATCACACCGACGGCAAATCGAGTCCCTGCTCGCGCGCGCAATGTTTCGCGATGTCATAGCCCGCATCGGCATGGCGCATGACGCCGGTGGCTGGATCATTCCACAACACACGCGCAATCCGCTTCGCTGCTTCCGGCGTCCCGTCACAACAGATCACCTGACCGGAATGGATGGAATAGCCCATACCGACCCCGCCGCCATGATGGATCGACACCCAGGTCGCGCCCGATGCCGTATTCAGGAGCGCATTGAGCAGCGGCCAGTCGGCGACGGCATCCGAGCCATCCATCATCGCTTCGGTCTCACGATTGGGCGAAGCCACAGAGCCGGAATCCAGATGATCCCGGCCGATCACCACCGGCGCCGAGAGCTCACCGGACG
>PFFX01000143.1 GCA_002783385.1 Rhodobacterales bacterium CG15_BIG_FIL_POST_REV_8_21_14_020_59_13
CGACGGTCCATATGCCCGACCGTGTCATCATGGGCGGTCAAAAAATGGCCGGGACGATACCGGGTCAGCTGACAGTCGGCGAAGCGGATTTCGCTGTCGCCGGTCAGCGCGCGGCCAAGTTCGAGGAAGGCGTCCGAGGCAATCAAATCGGCGGCGGCCTTCAAGACCGGATCCTTCACCTCGCCGCGCCGGCTGGCCTCGTAGAGATTGAGCCGTTCATAAAGATAGCAGAAGCCACCCCGGGCTTCGCGCGCCACAAGGGCGTCGAACGGGGCGCGCCGCGTGGGTTCGAGCCGCTCCATATCTGCCGCGACGAACTCGCGGTGCTGGCCTTCGAGAACCGTGACAAGGTTCCAGCCGTCGAACTGCTTTGCGCCGTCACGAAGACGCCGCGCGCTGGGCTTGATGAGCACCGAGTCCACGGTACCATAGCCAAGCTTGGCGAACCCCGCAGCCAGCGGTGCGATATCAATATCACGATTAAGCTGAAGCGGTTGCACCATGGTTTGAGCGGGTAGCTGACCCTGTGCGAAAAAGCAAGCGCGTCACCGCGCGGGAAAAGATCATAAGACACTTAGGATCGGGCGCGTCGGTCATGGCCGCTTTGTATAGCCGGTTGTCAACACGGCGAGTGCCGGTCTAGGTGTTCAGTTTCTGGGAAGGTGCGGCTCGATCACCGCCCACTGCGCGTTATCAAGCGCGCCATGATCTCCTCCGTTTGCTGCCCGAACGCATCGGAATCATGATTTACAAGCATCAGCAGCCAGCAATCTGGTTTTGAGCCTGTAATGTCGGCGGCGTTCTCATTCAACAAGATATTATGGCTCAGGCCGTATTCTTGGCTTTCGGCAGATCCAGAGATGGGCTGCTGGATGTTTCGCCGGCCTTGGGCGGTGAAGAGGAGGACGGAGCAGGGCTGCCGGACGAGCCGCCAGATGAGCCACCTTGTGGGCCGGAAGATGACGGAGCGCTGGCAGCGGGAGCCTTCGGGGTAGTCGAATTTCCCGCATCGGCAACCGGATCGGATGAATGGCGGCAATGACCGTCGAAGTAGGCACCGCTTTCCATCGACAGGGCCGAATGAACGATGTCCCCTTCGATCCGGGCAGTCGCAGCGAGCTGGACCTGACGGGCGCGGATGGAGCCTTTAACCTTGCCGCGGACGATAACGGTTTCGGCAACCACTTCACCATCGACTGAAGCTTCCTCGCCAATGGTCAGCGACCCGGCGCGGATATTGCCTTCCACACTCCCATCCAGTTGAACTTCACCCTCGGAGGTGAGGGAACCATTGAGCACCATGTCGGCGCTGATGATAGAGGGGGCTTTCGATTTCATGGTGGACCTTTTGGCGGAGGACGGTTGGGGCGCGCTGGCAGCGCGGTCTGGAGAAGTCACTTTAGTTCTGTTGAACATATTGTCCGGCTCTCAGGAAACGATCAGGGTCAAGCGTTTGTCGATTATTCCAGACTTCATAATGCAGGTGCGTAGCGGTGCTTCTGCCGGTGGACCCCATGCGGCCGATCTGCTGACCGATGCGCACAGTATCACCGCGTCTGACATCAATCGAGGAGAGGTGACCATAACGGGTCATGAAACCATAGCCATGATCGATCTCTACTGCTCGACCATACCCCGAGCGCCAGCCCGCGTAAATGACGCGACCCGGTCCACCTGCATAAATGGGTGTGCGATATTCAGCGGATACAAAATCCCGGCCCGAGTGATAGGCTGGCCGTCCGGTGAACGGGTCCATACGCGCCCCATAACCACTGGTTTCGCGGTACGCGCCCCGGATCGGAACGCCGAGCGGCAGCGACATGACGGCCGTCTCGATCTCGCGCGCTTCAATCAGGCGGGTGGCAATACGGGCAACCCGCGCTGAAAAGGCATCCTCCATATCCAGTTCGGTCCCGAAGGCAGAGCTGGCGATCGGCAGAAAGGGCCCGCCGCTTCCCTCATTCTCGGCGTTTTCTGCCAGCACATCATCCAGACGCAGCCCGGTCAGGCGCAAAACGGCGCGAAGATTTTCAAGCCGCGCCTCAGCGGCATCCTCGGCTTCGGCCAGAACCACATCCTGTTGCTCGATCAACGAACTGACCCGGTCTTCAGGCGCATTCGGATGACTGATCGAGAGGAGTAATTCGTCACGCGCGCGCCTCGGGGTCGGATCCGCGGGCGTTGCCGCCATCAGCAGCCGACCGCCTTCAAGGGCGGGAGAGGGATCGTATTCATCGCCATCGATTTCCTCGACCAGCTGGATCAGCTGGCTGAGGGTTTCGTGACGGGACTGGAATTCATTGGCTGTCGAACGGAATTCCTCAACCTGCGATTCAAACATGGCCTGCGTTGCCGCCTCGTTCGCCATCGCCTCACTGACCATCCGCGAGGATTCATACCGAATCCGGTCCATCGCTGCTGTTTGTTGAGACAACTGATAGCCGTGGAAAGCCACCGTAATGGTGGTGAAGCAGAGCCAGCCAGTCAGGACGACCACGCTGGCCAGCGCGCCCACCTGCATGGTCGTGGACAGCTCGAAATACCGAACCTGCCCTTCACTGCGGTGATAGATTTGGCGATTGGGAAACCATTGTTCGGCTATATCCCACGCCTTCTGAAACACGCCAGAAATCATATAACTGGTCCACACCTGTCCTGAGCCACCCCGGTTCGCCGGGCATAGGACACGATCCTGCCCGACTAATCAATATTTCGTTATGCAATCGGCACGCCAAATAACATTCGCGTTTTCAGCCAGAAAGCGATTGTGCTGCGGCCAAGACTTCGGCAGCGTGGCCCTTCACTTTGACTTTTGGCCACACTTTTTGAATTAAACCTTGCGAATCAATCAGAAAGGTTGCGCGCTGAATTCCCATATATTTACGGCCATACAGGCTCTTCTCGACCCAGACGTCATAGTCTTCCGTTACACGGCCTTCCAGATCAGCACCCAGAATAACTTTCAGATCATTTTTGACCTTGAAATTATCATGCCTTTTAACGCTGTCTCGTGAAACCCCGATGACAATGGCATTGGCCTTTTCGAAGCCCTCTTTCAGGCTGGAGAAATCGATGGCCTCGGTTGTGCATCCCGGTGTGGAGTCTTTGGGATAGAAATAGAGAATGACAATCTTGCCGGTAAAGTCCGACAATCTGACGGTTCCGCCCCCATCCGTGGGTAATTCGAATTCAGGCGCTTTCATGCCCTCTTTTAGTGTTGTCATTCCGGACCTCCCTGTTTCCACCGGGTGCAATACCCACTGCGCTGTCATACAAGATTTAAAGCTGACGACATCCCCGCTGACTGCACGAGACCTGTCCTCATGATCAAGCGTTCCATCCGCGTTTTTGTGATTTACGCGCTGGAAGCGGTAGCGGTGCTTTTCGCCTTGGGCCTATTTGCGGGTGGGGCGCTAATCTGGCGCCTGTCTCAGGGGCCGATGGAACTCGATTTTCTGGTCGCCGATGCCCAATCACGTTTGGCGGATGCCTTTGAAGGCGATCTGGTATCCCTGACCTCTCTCGAAGCCCGGTTTGAGACGGAAACCGGCCTGTTGATCATTGCCGCCCGGGACGTCACCGTTGCCGAGGCTGGTGGCAATGTCATTACCCGGGCACCCTTGATAGAGGCCGGATTCGGGCTTGATACGCTGTTGGCTGGCCGCATTGCACCTGCCAGTGTTTCGATTGAGGGCGGTGCCGTCTCGATCGTGCGCCGCGCGGATGGCGCAGTTGGCGCAGGGCTCGGTTCGCCGGAGCGGGTCATGCAGGACGCCCGGCCTGCAGGCCGCGGCCGTGATGTCGATGCGGTCCTCGAACTGCTTCGCAACCCTGATGACAACGCGCTATTGGGGCGGCTGACGAATGTGTCAATCATTTCCGCGTCGGTCCGCGTGGTGGATGCCATAAACAACCTTGACTGGTATATCGATCAGGCCGAGCTCCACCTCGACCGCAATCCAGACCGCTTGCAGGCAGATCTGTCCGGACGGTTTGCCACAACAGCCGGCTTTGCGCCGGTCGCCATGCGCATTGAAGCTGGTGCTGATCTCAACACATTCCTGTTCGAAGCCCGGGCGGAAAATCTGTTCCCCCGTGCTATTGCGCCACTGTCAGGCCCGTTTGCCGCAGCGGGCAATCTCAATGCCCCTATTTCCGTTGAAATGTTTGCCAGTGCATCGCGCAGTGCCGGCATTCGTGCCGCCAACCTCAATCTGCATGTGGGTGAGGGGCAGCTGGGAAGAGGACCGGAAGCACGCGTCATTCGGGGGCTTGCAGCCAGTATGGATTATGAACCGCTCGATGGCGCGATCCGTATCAATGAGCTGACCATTGATACCGATCTCCTGGCGGCGGCAATTAGCGGCCGCATATTCGGCATGCGCGAATTCGACGATGCCTTTCCGCGCCGCTGGAATTACGAACTGGCAATCGGGGCAGGGCGGCTGGATATGGGGGGGGTCTTCGAAGTGCCGCCGGAATGGAATTCTATCGATATGGCAGGCGAGGTGAATGCCCGTAATCTTGAAATCAGCTTCGACCGGCTGGATGCCGCTATCGGGCCGATCATCGCGCGCTTGTCCGGGCTGGCGCGATTGCGGCTGGTGGACGACGGACGATGGCTGCCGGAGGTGCAACTCAACGGAACGGTCGAAGGGGATATTTCACCCGATCTGGTTTTGCAGTACTGGCCGGTCCAACTGGCGGATGGTGCCCGGCGCTGGATCAAGGAGGCGGTGATTTCAGGGCGCCTGTTTGATGCCAGCCTTGATCTGGATCTGAATGCCGAGGCACTGGTCGAGGAACGTCTGGAGGATGAGCGAATGACGCTCAGCTTCGCCTTTGATGAGACAGCGTTCCGCTACATTTCGACCATGACACCGGTAACCCGTGGCAGCGGGCGAGCCACCCTGTTTGGCAATTCCTTCGAGCTCACCATGGATCAGGGTTTTATCGGGGAGACACCGATCCGCAACGGCTATGTCAATATTCCGTATCTCAATCCTCGTGGCGCAATTGCCACATTCGGGGGCGCGGCTACCGCACAGGCTCAGGCTGCGCTCGCCCTGATCGACGAGCCGCCGCTCAATCTGGTTTCCAATTACGGTCTTGATCCTGAATTGATCACAGGACACGGCGAGGTGAGCTTTGAAATCAGGCGGCCGATGTTGGAGGAAGTTCCAATAGAGGATATCGGCTTCGATATCCGCGCAGATTTTGCCGATGTTGCCATGAATACCGGCATTCGCAATCTGGTTCTGAGCAATGGCAATGTTCTTTTGACGGCGACACCGCAAGCTGTGGAAGTGGCAGGAGATGCGCAACTGGCCGGGGCCGCAACACACATCCGCTGGGTGGAAACCCTGGGACTTCCTGAAGGTGAAGCGTCCACAGCACTGGAACTCGATACGCGCCTCGATGCCACTGCGCTGGACCGGCTGGGCATACCGTTGCGGCGGTATCTGGACGGGGCGATTGATGTGCGCATGCAGACGCTGGGGGAGGCCTTCGAGTTCGACACCGTTTCTCTTTCAGCAGATTTGCGCGATGCGCGGATCGAATGGCTTGGAAGCCTTTTCATCAAGCCGGAAGGCGAAGCCGCCACCGCAGAGGCTGAAATGCGTTTCGGCGAGGATGGAGGGGTCAATATCGAGCACTTCCAGATGCAGGCAGAGGGGCTCGCAGTACAAGCGAACGCACAATTTGCCGCGGATGGCCGGATATTGTCAGCCGGGGTTTCACGGCTTTTTCTGGAAGATTATATTGAGGCGTCAGGATCGGCCTTGCGGCCACAAGGCCCGGAAGGTCCACTGGCGTTTTTGCTTGAAGGGCCGTTTTTTGATGCCACGGGCTTGCTACCCGCACTGACAGATTTTTCCGGTGCCGGCGGCGCGCCGCCACCTGTGGGATTGTCCGTGGCGTTTGATGAAGTGCAGGTTACAGATGCGGCCCGCTATGATGACTTGCGTCTCGACTGGCAATCCTCCGGGGCCGGTGGTGAAGTGCTGACTCTCAGGGCTGCCACACCGGAAGGCGCATTGACTCTGGATATGACCTCCGAACCCGGCGGCCGGCGCGAGATCGCGCTCCTCGCCCCCGATTTCGGTGAGTTTCTGCGGATGCTGGGCCTCTATGACAATGTCGTGGGCGGGGCGCTCAGTGCTACCGGATCCACGCCGCCGCCGGGAGTAGAAGGGCGCACCGAATTCTTTGTCGAGTCGGGGCCTTTCACCTTGATCCGCATGCCGGTTCTGGCACGGGTACTGGCGGCCGGATCCTTGCCGGGTCTCTCCGCCCTGCTGAGTGGCGATGAGGGCATTGCCTTTGATTTGCTGCAGGCAGGCATCGCGATAGAAGATGGAAATATAGGCATATCGGAAGCCCGCGCGAGTGGTCCCTCCCTCGGCGTCACAACCGCAGGCACAATCAACATGACTGAAGACCGGCTGGCGCTGGATGGCGTGCTCGCTCCGTCTTACGGGCTAAATTCCTTTATCGGAAACCTGCCTATAGTAGGCGATGCGCTGGTGTCCCGCCCCGGCGAAGGTGTGATCGGCATCACCTTCTCGGCTGAAGGACCTTTTGATCAGCCAACAGTATTGGCAAACCCGCTATCCGTGCTCGCTCCCGGCTTGCTGCGGCGTCTGTTTGAAGGCTCAGCT
>PFFX01000045.1 GCA_002783385.1 Rhodobacterales bacterium CG15_BIG_FIL_POST_REV_8_21_14_020_59_13
CAAAACGACCTTGGATATGGCCATCAGGGCTCCGGTATTACCTGCCGACACAACAACATCGGCGTCGCCATTCTTGACCGAAGTCAGGGCGTTCCACATCGACGAACCCCGCGACCGGCGAACGGCCTCGCTCGGCTTGTCGGTCATCCGGACTTCAGAATCAGTATGTTGAAGCGTGATCCGTTCGCGCGCCAGAGGCGATGCGGCCGCAATCAATGGCGCAAGCTGGGCGTCGTCGCCATGAACCAGAAAGCGGGCCGGCGAATCTGGCCGCCGTGCCAGAATATGGCTGATGCCTTCGATTGTGATGGAGGGGCCATTATCGGCTCCCATGGCATCAACAGATATGATCGGTGCTTTGTGGGTCATGCCTTAGCGGGTCTGGCGCAAGAAATCAGGCGCATTTATTGAATCGGCGAGACCATATCCAAAGCCGGAACCGATGCAAGGCATCTGCTCCAGTTGTCGGCAGCGCTCAGAAATCGGCAAATTCCAGATGTTCCACAGTGTTCCGGTCCAACAGCGACAATGTGGCAAGCCGTTCAGAACTCTTGCGGAAATAGTCTGCAAACCGCTCCGCTTGGAAGTGGTTTTCATCTTCTAGCAAATTGCGCCCGATCGCCAAAACAAGCGTGCTGTCTTCTGTATCATCTGCAGCCGCCGCATAACTCTTGAACCGTCCATAGAAGACTTCAGCCATGGCGCGGATCTTCTTGCCAATACTGGTGTCGCCAATACCCATTTCCCGCATGGCGTAATCCATGTCCTTGAAAAAGTGATCGAACAGGGCCTGCCCCGCCGCCTGGCCCGCATCCCCTTCTGCATTAAGCCGGGAGATCGCCAGAATAACATGCAGCGAAATCAGCTCGAAACGGCCCTCGGGTGTGTCAGGAACACCGCCAACTGCATAGAATTCCGGCTGACGGGCAGCCGTGATAATCCGCTCATACAAGGCCTGTGTATGGCTTTTCGCTTCGTCCCGGCGCTTCCAGAAAGACAACATGCGATGGACACTCCCTCTTGGCGGGACTTGAAGCTATGGTCAGGCTCGGCTAGGTCAACGCCGCAGAGTATGCAGAACCGGGAGTTAGGGTTTAGTCCATGAAGCGCGCATTGCTATTGGCTGTTGCAGCCGGATCCATTTTAGCTGCCGGGTGCACACCTGTTCTCCGGAATCACGGCTTTGTCTATACCGACGGCGAGGTGCCGGAGATTGTCCCGGGTGAGGACAATCAGGCCAGCGTTCTGGAACGCCTCGGCAGCCCGTCGACTCAAGGAATTTTTGAATCCACAACTTGGTACTATATGTCGGATACGCGGGAATCACTTGCTTATCAGCGCCCTCAGACCAGCTATCGGCGGATTCTGGAGGTTCAGTTTGATGACGCCGGTCTGGTCGCTTCAGTCGAGGAATACGGTCTTGAGAACGGGCGGCGCGTGGCCCTGGTAGATCGTGAAACACCGACACCAGGCCGCGGAATGAGCGTCTGGGAACAATTATTCGGCAATATTGGCCGTCTGCCAACGGAACAGTTTGGCGGCGAACAGAACTTGCCCGGCGGGGCCGGTGGCCCGAGACGCGACCAGTAATTTCCTGATTTCAACGGTAATAAAAAAGCCCCGGTCTTCTGACCGGGGCTTTTCTCATACGCGGGCCGGACCGCTATTGCTGTGCGATCACGGCGAGGAGCAATAGTGCCACAATATTGGTGATCTTGATCATCGGATTCACAGCTGGACCAGCCGTATCCTTATAAGGGTCGCCAACCGTATCACCGGTCACCGCCGCCTTGTGAGCGTCAGAACCCTTCTCGTGCAGAACGCCGTCGGAATCAGTGAAACCGTCTTCAATGGCTTTCTTGGCATTGTCCCAAGCGCCACCGCCTGATGTCATCGATATAGCCACGAACAGACCGGTCACGATAACGCCCAGCAGCATAGCTCCTACAGCCGACAGAGCCGGACCAGGTCCCGCAATCCACATGATAGCAAAGAACAGGACAATCGGTGACAGGACTGGCAGAAGCGACGGCACGATCATTTCGCGAATCGCTGCCTTGGTCAAAAGGTCAACCGCCCGGCCATAGTCCGGCTTGACCGTGCCTTCCATGATGCCCGGGTTTTCGCGGAACTGACGGCGGACTTCGACCACCACCGACTGTGCCGCGCGGCCCACGGCCTTCATCGACATGCCACTGAACAGGAAGGGCAGCAGGCCACCGAACAGCAGGCCGACAACCACATAGGGGTTGGACAGCGAGAAATTCACCACATTCGCCGTGACTTCGGTTCCGCCAAAGATCAGGTCCGCAAAGAAACCTTCCCCATTTGCCGTTTCGATGAAGTGCTGGATATCAGCGGTATAGGCCGTGAACAGCACCAGTGCGCCAAGACCGGCCGAACCGATGGCATAACCTTTGGTCACCGCCTTGGTGGTGTTGCCAACTGCATCGAGCGCGTCGGTCGTGTGACGCACATCCTCTGGAAGCCCTGCCATTTCAGCGATACCGCCGGCATTATCCGTGACCGGGCCGAAGGCATCGAGCGCGACCACCATACCGGCCAGGGCCAGCATCGTTGTGACCGCAATGGCGATACCGAACAGACCCGCCAGCACATAGGTGGCGATAATGCCGCCAATGATAACCAGGGCCGGCAGAGCGGTTGATTCCAGTGACACGGCCAGACCCTGGATGACGTTTGTGCCATGTCCCGAAACGGACGCCTGAGCCACGGAACGCACAGGACGCTTGTCCACGCCGGTATAATATTCCGTGATCCAGATGATCAGACCGGTGACGACAAGGCCGATGCCGCCGCACAGGAACAGGTTCAGGCCGGTGATGGCGCTGCCATCCATGATCGGACCAAAACCGTTCGGAAGCACGAAATAAACCGCCCCGGCGACCGCAGGCAGCGATAACACAGCCGAAACCACAAATCCCTTGTAGAGGGCGTTCATGATGTTGTTCGACTTGCCGAGCCTCACGAAGAACGTGCCGATAATCGAGGTGATGATACAGACGCCGCCAATGGCCAGCGGCAGGAACATCATGGCGCTCGCTGCCGCACCGGCAAAGAAGATCGAGGCCAGAACCATGGTCGCGACAATGGTCACGGCATAGGTTTCGAACAGATCTGCGGCCATGCCGGCACAATCACCGACATTGTCACCGACATTGTCCGCGATGGTGGCCGGATTGCGGGGATCGTCTTCCGGAATCCCGGCTTCGACCTTGCCGACCATGTCACCCCCGACATCCGCCCCTTTGGTGAAGATACCGCCACCAAGACGGGCAAAGATGGAGATCAGGGAGGCACCGAAGCCGAGGGCCACCAGCGCATCAATGATGGTGCGCGGATTTTCAATCGTGAATACCTCGGTGAGAAGATAATAATAAACCGCCACGCCCAAGAGGGCGAGACCCGCCACCAGCATCCCCGTTACAGCCCCCGAGCGAAAAGCCATCGACAATCCGCCTGCAAGACTGACCGAAGCGGCTTGCGTTGTGCGTACATTGGCACGGACCGAAATCAGCATGCCAATGAAACCGGCCATGCCGGAGAGCACCGCACCGATGATAAAACCGGCCGCGACAAGCGGCCCCAGAAGGAAGACGACAATAATGGCGACAACAATGCCGACCATTCCGATCGTCGTATACTGACGGCGCAGATAGGCATTGGCGCCTTCCTGGATGGCCGCAGCAATCTCTTTCATACGGTCATTTCCGGCATCAGCCGCCAGAATGGACCGGCTCTGCACAACGCCGTAAATCACGGCGAGCAGGCCGGCCAGAATAACCAGTCCCAGTTCCATATTCATGGCTTTCAGCCTTTCATCCCAACTCGTTTTGATCGGGGAGGCGATGCTGTCTGGGCATGTTCGCGAATCAGCAAACCACCCGTCCCCCCCAAGGAAAGTGGCGGGAATATGCCCAAAGGCCATGGCGGGCGCAACACGCCCGGATGCAATGGATCAATTTACTGAAATATCAGCGCAAAAGACGAATGTCTGGCGGTGTGATCGCGACCCGCGCCACAACACCATCCCCAAACTGCTCCGCAAGCGCTTCGAGCCAGACCTCCCGCATGCGCTCCATATCGATGGTATCGCCACTCTCGGCGGTCAGATTTGTGCGGTGACTCGCCCTGATCAGACGATCCAGAGCAAAATGGGCATTGGCCTGAACATTCCTGGCCTGACTGTTCTGAGCGACCAGCAAGCGCGAATTTATGTAGGCATATCCCTGCAAACGGTGATCAACGACAAGAGGCACCACAATCGCCGGCATGAAAATGACCCGCGGATCCCCCTCATCCACGCCCAATTCTTCCATGACGCTTGTGTGATTGGCAGCCTGGCTTTCGGTGCCCTGATTCCAGTCGATATTGATGCCCGAACTGTTGCTCGAGCTGCCGTCACCGCCTCCACTGGAATACGCAGCGGGGGAAAAGTAGAACGAGCAGAAAGCAAAGGCGAGAAGAAGTTTTTTCATGATGTGAACGATAATCGGCCACGCTCAAAAATGCGTAAATCCGGTCTTTAAAATTTGAACAATATCGCCTTTTTCGTCAAACACACGGACACCAGAGCCATCGCAAATCAGGCCGATTTCAGTGACATCAATCCGCACATCAATGGCCGCGGACATCATTTGATCAACCTGATGATCCGCGACGCAGAACAGCATCTCATAATCATCACCGCCCGTGATCAATGACACCATCGCGTCAGTCTGGTTGGCTTGCTTGACGAGCCACTGACGGGCGGCAGCTGACACCGGCACGCTGGCAAGCTGAAGGTCAATGCCTGCGCCACTGGTAGTGGAAAGATGGTCCGCATCTGCGGCAAGTCCATCTGAGACGTCCAGCCCCGCTGTCGCTGTCGCGCGTAACGCCTCGATCAGAGCGACAGGCGGCTGTGGCAGCATATAGCGGTCTTTAAGCACATTCCGGACCGGATCAGGCAAATCCAGATCATCCGCATGCAAACCCAGCCAGCCATCCCCGATTGTTCCGCTGACGAAAACACGGTCACCAGGTCTTGCGCCGCTCCGGCGGAGCGGACGCTCCACTTCACCAAAAGCGGTGATGGTGATCACCAGACGATCACCGCCCCGCACTGTATCCCCGCCGATCAAGGGCATGGAATACTGATGGGCATCTGCGGCCAGACCGTCAACGAAACGCATCTGATCGTCGGCCGCAACAGTCTCAGGCCAGACAATCGACAATAGAAAGGCATGCGGCTTTGCCGCCATCGCCACCAGATCCGATACATTCACCCGCAACGCCTTGCGCGCCACAAGGTCAAGCGGATCCTCATTCCGGAAATGTACGCCCTGAACCAGCGTGTCCGAGGTCACGGTCAGACCTGATGACATCGCCAGTAGAGCCGCATCATCCGTCAGGCCAAAGGCACCTTCATATCCAGCCGCGAGCGGCGCCAGCGATTGCGCAATAAACTCGAATTCACCGGTCCGGCTCACCCCGTCAGGCTTCCCGGCCGTAATTCGCGGGTCAGCCGGTCCAGAACCGCATTGATAAAGGCCACTTCCTTGTCATCAAAAAAGGCGGCCGCCAGATCGACATAGGCATCCAGGAGAACCCGGGCCGGCGTGTCGGCAGCATGGGTCATTTCGAAAACCCCGCACCGCAAGATGGCCCGCAGGGTGGCATCAATCCGGTCGAGCTTCCACTTGTCACTCAAGGCGGGGGCAATCTGCTGATCCAGAAGCGCAATGGCCTCAACCGTGCCGGTCACCAGGCTTTCAAACAGCTCTGTATCTGCTGTCTCGGAGAGCCTGTGCTCAAAAAACTGGCGCATCACCCGATCGACCGGACTGCCCCCCTGTTCGATCTGGTAGAGCGCCTGCACTGCCGCCATCCGGGCCTCCGGCCGGGGCTTCATTACGGGCAGGATATCATCGCCTATTTCCATCAGGCGGCCCCGAATTTTTCACGCAGATTGAACATGGCGAGGCAGGCGCGCGCCGCATCTCCGCCCTTGTCCTTCTCTCCTGCGCGCTTCATCGCCTGATCGCGGTTTTCAACGGTCAGAATGCCATTTCCAAGAGCTACGCCTTGCAGCGTCAAATCCATCAGGGCACGCGCCGACTCGCCAGCGACAAAGTCATAATGGCTGGTCTCGCCCCGGATCACACAGCCGAGCGCAACATATCCGTCGAATCGGGTCCGGCTCTTGACTGCAGACGCAATCGCACCCGGAATTTCCAGCGCACCGGGCACCTCAATTATCTCCACGTCGGCGTCGGCCAGTGCGGCCTTTGCGCCTATCAGAAGGGCATCGCTGACCTCTTTGTAATAGGGCGCGACAACGACAAGAATGCGCGGCTGACCATTCATGCGTCAAAATCTCCAAGCTGGATCGTTTCATGGATGGACAGGCCATAGCCTTCCAGTCCGACAATGGGTTGCGGGGCGGTGGTCAGCAAATCCATTTTGCCGACTCCCAGATCGGTCAGGATCTGGGCTCCAATTCCGTATTCACGCAGACGGCGCTCTTCGCGTTTTTCGTCCGGTTCCGTTGGCTTGGCTCCAAAGCGCTCACGGATCGCATTGAGATTGCTTTCCCGGATGAATACCATCACCGCCGGACCATCATGCTGGGCAAGGGTTTGCATGGCGATTTCAACCAGCCCGGAACGCCGTCCGGTCGATGCAATTACATCATCGACAAAGCTGACCTTGTGCATCCGCACCAGTGTCGGATGGTCAGCCTCCGGCTGCCCCTTCAGCAAGGCCACATGTTCAAACCCATCCACAAGGCTGCGATAGACCACCAGTTTGAATATCCCGCCCCAATGGCTCTCGAATGGCACCTCGGCGCGGCGTTCGATGAAGAAATCATTGCGGCGTCGATAGGCGATCAGATCGGCGATCGTTCCAATTTTCAAACCATGGAGCTGAGCAAAGGCGACAAGATCGGGCATCCGCGCCATCGTCCCGTCTTCATTCATGATCTCGCAAATCACACCGGACGGATTGAGCCCCGCCAGACGCGAGACATCCACAGCCGCCTCGGTATGCCCTGCCCGGACCAGGACCCCGCCATCGCGCGCGATCAGCGGAAAAACATGCCCCGGTGTCACAATATCATCCGCTCCCTTTCCGGGGTCTATGGCAGCCGCAATCGTCACAGCACGGTCATGGGCCGATATGCCGGTGGTAACGCCTTCCCGGGCTTCAATGGAAACCGTGAAGGCGGTCTGATGCCGAGCCTTATTGTGCGAGGACATCATCTCCAGGCCAAGCGCACAGGCGCGCTCATCCGTCACCGATAGACAGATTAGGCCACGACCGTAACGCGCCATGAAGTTGACGGCATCCGGCGTGGCGAACTGTCCCGGAATCACGAGATCGCCTTCATTCTCACGATCATCGGCATCCACGAGGATGAACATGCGCCCGTTGCGCGCGTCTTCAATGATGTCTTCGATCGGGGAAAGCGGTGTATCGTTGGCCATGCATCAATCTTCCGCTTGCATCAGGCGAGCGGCGTATCGCGCCATGAGATCAACTTCAAGATTGACGTGTGCGCCAATCTGCAGCTCTCCGATGGTTGTGGCCTGTGCTGTATGAGGAATGATCATCAGGCTGAAAATATCATCTTTGACAGAATTGACGGTCAGCGACACGCCATCGACAGCAACCGATCCCTTTTCGGCGATGAATTTTGACAGGGATTTTGGAGCCCTCACCTGTAATGTCAGCCAGCCGTCCTCTTCGTTCCGCCCCACAATGTCGCCAAGGCCGTCGACATGGCCGGTGACCAGATGCCCTCCCAGCTCGTCACCCATTTTCAGAGCCCGCTCCAGATTGACCGTACTGCCTATAGTCCAGCCGCCAAGCGTGGTCCGATCCAGTGTCTCCGGCGAAACCTCGACGACATGCAGCCCGCCGGATGGCGCTTTGGTGACTTCCACAACGGTCAAACAGACGCCCGCATGACTGATGGACGCCCCGATTTCGATGGTCGCAGGATCATACCGGCTCTCTATACTAAAGCGCCGATCCGTATTGCCGGAAACAGCACGGACATTCCCTTTGGCGGTAACAATTCCAGTGAACATTCAAGCGCGCTTTCGTATGTAGGTCTCGTGCAGGTCGGCCCCGCACTCGCTAATCCTTGTCCGTTCAAAGATGGGCGCTTGGTCAAGCCGCTCAAGGCCAAGGGCTGCCATTACCGGCAAGCCGTCACCACCGAGGAGTTTGGGCGCACGAAACCATTCGATCCGGTCAATCAGGTCCAGCTTTACGGCACTGGCCGCAAGGCGCGCGCCGGCCTCGATCATGATCCCTTGTCCATCAAGTTCGCGAATTCTCCGGATAGCCGCTTTCAGGCTGATATGCGGACCATCATATCGGTTGATGATCTCAACAGCGGCGCCTCTGACTTCCAGAGTAGCGCGGATATGGGCAGGAACGTCAGCCCCGCACATGAAGAGAAGCGGCCCACCTTCATCGAACAACCGCGCCGTCTCCGGCGTCCGCAATCGTGTGTCGAGGACAACCCGCCCGGGCTGGTCACCCTCATAACCTGCAAGCCGGACAGTCAACTGTGGATCATCGGCCAGCACCGTACCAATCCCCGTCAACACAACGTCATGTTCACTTCGCAATCGATGGACAGCGCTCCGCGCCTCTTCGCCGGTAATCCATTGCGACTGGCCATTGGCCAAGGCAATCCGGCCGTCCAGTGATGTGGCAAGTTTCAGTGTGATGTGCGGCCCGGTTAAGCCTGTCATGATTTCGATGAGCGATCACCGCCCGGCGGTCCCAATTGCTCGCCCTTGATGAAGTCGCGGAAATCATCGACTTCACGGAAATCCTTGTAGACGGAGGCATAGCGGACATAGGCAACCGGATCGAGATTTTTAAGCGCGTCCATCACCAGTTCGCCAATCGCGTCCGAGGTCACATCGGAATCGCCGGAACTCTCCAGCCGACGGACAATGCCGGAGACCATCTGATCCACACGATCAGGATCGATTGTCCGCTTCTGGCAGGCAAGTGCGACTGACCGGGCCAGCTTGTCGCGGTCAAACGGCACGCGCCGGTTATTGCGCTTCACCACGGTCAGCTCCCGCAGCTGAACCCGTTCAAACGTCGTAAATCGCGCCGAGCATTTCGGGCAGTGCCGCCGCCGCCGAATTGATGCGCCATCCTCAGCCGGACGGGAGTCCTTCACTTGGGTATCGGGGTGGCTGCAAAAGGGACAACGCATGGGGTCCGCCTAGATCAGATCGGGATAAATCGGAAAGCGGCCCGTCAGGTCCAGGACCTTTGCTTTCACAGCGTCTTCTATGGCTTTATTACCGGACCGGTTTTCTGCTAGCGCATCAAGAACTTCCACCATCATTTCGCCAACCTGTCTAAACTCCGCCTCGCCAAATCCACGCGTGGTTGCGGCCGGGGAGCCAATACGCAAACCGGATGTCACCATCGGCTTTTCAGGATCAAATGGCACGCCATTCTTGTTGCAGGTCATGAAAGCCCGCTCCAGCGCCTTTTCGGAAATGTCGCCGGTCAGGGATTTCGGCCGCAGATCGACGAGTGCCAGATGTGAATCCGTTCCTCCTGACACGATTTCATAGCCGCCGTCTTTCAACGTCGCGGCCATGATCTGGCAGTTGGCGATCACGGATTTGATGTAGTTTTTGAATTCCGGACGCAACGCCTCACCAAATGCCACGGCTTTAGCGGCCACGACATGCATCAACGGTCCGCCCTGGAGGCCGGGGAAAATCGCGGAATTAAATTTTTTGCCGAGGTCTTCGTCGCGCGACAGGATCATGCCGCCGCGCGGGCCGCGCAGAGTCTTGTGAGTCGTTGTGGACACAACATCGGCATACGGCACCGGATTGGGATATTCTCCGCCGGCCACGAGGCCAGCAAAATGAGCCATGTCCACCATCAGATAAGCACCCGCTGCATCAGCAATCGCGCGGAAGCGTTCAAAATCGATGATCCTCGGATAGGCCGAGCCTCCCGCAATGATCAGCTGGGGCCGGAGCTCTATCGCCTGGGCTTCCAGCGCATCATAATCGATCAGCGCATCCTCGTCCTGCACGCCATAATGATGCGCGTCGAACCATTTGCCGGAGATATTCGGTTTGGCACCGTGCGTCAGGTGTCCACCGGCATCGAGGCTCATGCCCAGAATTTTATCGCCCGGCTTCAATAATGCCAGAAACACGCCCTGATTGGCCTGACTGCCGGAGCTCGGCTGGACATTGACATAAGCGGCCCCGAACAATTCCTTTGCCCGGTCCCGCGCCAGCTCTTCGGCCAGATCAACATATTCACAGCCGCCATAATAGCGTTTGCCGGGATAGCCTTCCGCATACTTGTTGGTCAGCGGTGACCCCTGGGCTTCCAGAACGGCGCGCGAGACAATATTTTCCGACGCGATCAGCTCGATTTGCTGTTGTTGCCGCCTTATCTCCTTGCCCACAGCCGCTGCAAGATCAGGATCGGCATCTGCCAACGACTGGCTGAAAAATTTATCTCGCACGGCACACTCTCCTCAAACGCTACGCGGGACATGATTGATAGGGCGCAACACGCGGGCTGACAATGCACTCCTTCGTTTCTGAACTGCTTTGCGCAGTACATTTTCCAAGTATTCAATGTATTTGTGAGCTGTGATGTGTTGCTATTTTCAGCGTTGAATTCTAAACAGTTCTGGCTGACTTTTAAAAGTCTAAGAATACAATAGGCAAATGGAGCCCATATGACAGACGAAAACCTCCCCCCGATCGATGAAGAAGAAATCCTGCGGATGACCACGGATATTGTCTCTTCGTTTCTGACACATAATTCCGTCCCTGCGGACAGTATTCCGGACCTGATTCGCTCGGTGCACGCCACCATGGGTGAAATCAGCGGTTCTTCTGCAAAACCCGAACCGAAGTCCAAGCCGGCCATTCCGGTCTCGAAATCCATCACCGACGAGCACATTGTCTGCCTGGAAGACGGCAAGAAGCTGAAAATGCTGAAGCGCTATCTGCGCTCGCAATATGATATGTCGCCGGACGAATACCGCCGCAAATGGGGTCTGCCGTCCGATTATCCGATGGTTGCCCCGGCCTATTCCCGCAAGCGTTCGGCCTTTGCGAAAGACATCGGCCTTGGGCGCGGTGGCCGCAAAGGCAAATAGACGTTGAGGTTCAGACCTTGATGCCGCGGCCGGATGATCCATCATCCGGCCGTTTTGTTTGCGGGCTCAGGCCCAGCCGCCGGGCCAGCTTGGCTCCGGCGACACGCTCCATATCCAGGCGGCTGGCGGTCTTGGGTGATTGAATGACCACTTCCACGCCGGTATCGACATCAATCGCGGCCACCCGGATGGCGGATTTCATTTCCACAAATTCATAGATGACCTCTCGGCCCGTCAGGGCAGAGGCCGGTTTGGATGGACCGGTCAGGCAGCCCTCCGGACCCGGAACCGGACCCAGATGTCTTGCAGCGCATCAATCAACTCATCGAACATCGCATCTGTGTGCGACGGAGTCGGCGTGAAACGAAGCCGTTCCGTACCGCGCGGAACGGTCGGATAATTGATCGGTTGCACGTAAATACCGTGATCATCCAGCAGTGCATCGGACAGACGCTTGCACATGACCGGATCCCCGACCCAGAGCGGTACGATATGGGTAGCCGAGTCCATGACCGGCAGATCCGCATCGTGCATGCGTTGCTTCAGGGTCGCGGCCCGTTCCTGATGGGCTTCACGCAATTCATGCGCAGATTTAAGGAATTCGACAGAGGCGCGGGCACCTGCCGCCAGCGCAGGAGCCAGCGAGGTCGTGAATATAAATCCGGGCGCGAAGGATCGTATCGAATCGACCAGATCGCCATCGGCCGCAATATAGCCCCCCATTACGCCAAAGGCCTTGCCAAGCGTGCCTTCGATGATGTCGACGCGGTCCATCAGCCCTTCGCGTTCGGCAATCCCGCCGCCGCGCAATCCATAAAGGCCAACCGCATGCACCTCATCCAGATAGGTCAGGGCGTTATATTTGTCTGCCAGATCGCAGACCTCCCGGATGGGGCCGATATCGCCATCCATTGAATAAACCGATTCAAACGCAATCAGCTTGGGCGCGTCCAGCGGCGCAGCGCGCAGCAATTCTTCAAGGTGCGCAACATCATTGTGGCGCCAGACATGCTTTTCACATTTTGCGCCTTTGACGCCCTCAATCATCGAAGCATGGTTCAGTGCATCAGAAAAAATGATCAGGCCGGGCAGGATTTTGCCGAGCGTGCCAATCGTCGCGGAGTTCGAGATATAACCCGAGGTGAAGAGCAGCGCGGCGTCCTTGTTGTGAAGGTCGGCCAGAGAGCGTTCCAGCTCGACATGATAATTCGTGGTTCCGGAAATATTGCGGGTACCGCCCGCACCAGCGCCGACATCGTCGATCGCCTGCTTCATGGTCTCGGTGACGCAGACACGTTGCCCCATGCCAAGATAATCATTGGAGCACCAGACAGTGACGTCGCGGACATCGCCCTCGTCGGTCCGCCAGCGCGCCTTGGGAAACTGGCCCTTATAGCGGCGTAAATTGGCAAAGACGCGATAGCGGCCTTCTGCGCGCACTCGCGAAACAGCCGTTTTGAAAGCGTCCTGATAGTCCATGAGATCACCGTCACCAAAGTCGTCTGTGTTTCACATGACGACTCTAATGGAACAATTTCGGCGCTTTGGCGAGTTGGACGAAAGGACGCAGCCGGAAAAATTACAGCCGGAAGCGGATATGGTCGGTCCAGAAACGCTCCAGACGGTCCAGTGCCACATTCGTGGCGTCAACCGTATCAGTGTTCAGGCCACCCGATGGCTCCAGCGCATGGGACTGCCGCGAAAACAACGATGACAGGCGCTCGCTGACATCACGGCCCGTCTCCGTCAGGCTGATCCGCACTGTGCGGCGGTCATTATTCGACCGCTCCTGATTGACGAAGCCCAGATCGACCAGTTTTTTGAGGTTATAAGAGACGTTTGAACCCAGATAATGTCCGCGCGACTTCAACTCGCCCGCCGTCAAGACCTGATCGCCGATATTGTAGATCAACAGCGCCTGAACGCTGGTCAGATCGCGAAGGCGTTCACGATCCAGTTCATCCTTCACAACATCGAGCAATTGCCGGTGAAGGCGCTCAACGCGCTGCAACAATTCCAGATAGTCCGCGCGCGTCTCCACAGCCGGCGTCAGGCTTTCAGCCAATGCCATATCGGTTTCTCCATTCCGCCCAATAACATTTTGTTATTTTGGAGAAACGCTAAACCAAACTCGTTAAAAACCGATTATTCCGTGGTCCAGCCACCCTGAAGCATTTTGTAAATAGCTGAAAAATCTGAACTTCCTCCACCCATATTGTCAAACAGGGCATAAAGCGCCTCGGCTTGGGCCCCCAGTGGAGTCGAGGCGCCCGCCATTGCAGCAGAATCCATAGCCAGCTTGAGGTCCTTCAACATCATCGCTGTCGCAAAACCGGGCGTATAGCCGCGATTGGCCGGAGAGGTCTCAACCGGGCCCGGAACCGGGCAATACGTAGTCATCGACCAGCACTGTCCGGAGGCTTTCGAGGCAATGTCAAAGAAGCGCTGCTGATCAAGGCCCAGCTTTTCCGCTAGGGCGAAGGCTTCGCATGTCCCTATCATGGAAATACCGAGCAACATGTTGTTGCAGATCTTGGCCGCCTGCCCCATGCCCGGATCACCGGCATGGATCACCGCCTTGCCCATGTTCGAGAGGAAAGGCTCCGCCCGGGCAAACGCCACTTCTGGTCCGCCAACCATGAAGGTCAGCGTGCCCGAATCCGCCGCGGCGACACCGCCAGAGACCGGAGCATCCACAAACAGGAATCCCCTGGCTGCCGCCGCTTCACCTACAGATTTTGCCGTCGCCACATCTATGGTGGAACAATCCATGATGATTGTGCCCGGCTGTGCGGCGCCGAAAATCTCGCCCTCATAAATGGCGCGGACATGCTTGCCGGCAGGCAGCATGGTGACAATGGCTTCGGCTCCCGAAACCGCCTCTGCCGTACTTTTTGCGCCCCTGGCCCCGGCCCCCTCGGCGCGCTTGATCGCGTCGGCGCTCAGATCGAAGGCACGTACATCATGTCCGGCTTTTGCCAGATTGGCGCACATGCCCGAGCCCATATTACCCAGTCCTATGAATGCGATAATGGCCATGATCTATTCTCCCAGAAATGTCAGTTCTTTATCTTTGGACAGCGGCTCGAAATACGCCGCAATCATCGCGTCATCCACATCGTCCAGCGTCGCTGGTGACCAGTTCGGCGCATTGTCCTTGTCAATAATAACGGAACGGACGCCCTCGTAGAAATCCACCCCGTCCAGGCAATGCGTCGACAGGCGCAATTCCTGCTGCATCACATCCTCGAATGAAAGACCGGCCCCGCTGCGGATAGCCGCGCAGGTCAGTTTCAGAGAGGTGGGTGATTTTATGGCTATAATCTTTGCCTGCTTCTGCGACCAACTATCCCCGGCTTCAGAGATCCGTGCCACCATTGCGGCCACATCATCCCCGGAAAAAGCGGCATCAATCAGCCCGCGCGTCACCGCCAGATCAGAATCGCCCGGATCGCCGGAATACTCTTCCAGAATGACTTCCAGCGCGTTCTCATCGCTCAGATCAGCGCCCTCAAGAGCCTTGATCAGACCCTGAAGATCAGCAGACGGCGTGTAATGCGTGGCTATCCCTGTCGCGACACAATCGGCAGCATTCAGGCGCACTCCAGTCATCCCCATCCACATACCGGTTTCACCGGCGAGACGCGGCAGGAAATAGGTGCCGCCCACATCCGGATAGAAACCGATCCCGGTTTCCGGCATGGCCAGCATGGTGCGGTCCCCGGCCACACGGTGCGAGCCATGTACGGAAATCCCGACACCGCCGCCCATTGTGATGCCGTCGATCAGGGCGATATAGGGTTTGGGATAAGTCTTGATCAGCGTGTTGAGCTGGTATTCGTCATGCCAGAAGCGCCAGGCCTCATGACCGCCCGCCTTGCCACTGTCATGCAGCATGCGGATATCGCCGCCCGCACAAAAGCCTTTCTCGCCTTCACCATCGACCACCACCGCCTTGACGCTGTCATCGTCCTGCCAGGCGAGCAGCGCCTTGATCATCGCATGGACCATATCCATGGACAGCGCGTTCAGTGCCTTGGGGCGATTCAGTGTGATCCGGCCGGTCTGTCCGGATTTGCGGGCGATGATTTCGTTGGTCATTTCAACACATCCTTGGCGATGATGACGCGCATGATCTCGTTTGTGCCTTCGAGGATCTGGTGGACCCGCAAATCGCGCAAAATCCGCTCGATCGGATAATCCTTCAGATAGCCGTAGCCGCCATGTAATTGCAGCGCCTGATTGACGATGTCGAAGCAGGCATCGGTCGCAAACCTTTTGGCCATGGCGCAGAGCTTCGGCGTCGACGGGTCCTTGGCATCAATTGCCACCGCGGCGCGATAAAGCATCAGCCGCGAAGCCTCGAGATCGGTCGCCATGTCGGCCAGTTTGAACTGCGTGACCTGGAAGCCGCCGATCGGCTTGCCGAATTGCTTGCGCGACTGGACGTATTCTGCCGCGACACCCAGCGCTTCCGCCGCGCCACCCAGTGAACAGGCACCGATATTCACGCGCCCGCCATTGAGGCCATTCATGGCAATCTTAAAGCCGATGCCTTCTTCACCCAGCCGGTTGGCAGCAGGAATGCGGCAATCCTCGAAATTCACCACTGCGGTCGGCTGGGAATTCCAGCCCAGTTTCTTCTCGTTTGCCCCGAAGGACAGGCCCGGCGTACCTTTTTCGACGAGGAAAGTGGAAATCCCGCCCGGCCCCTCGCCGCCCGTACGCGCCATCACGACATAGATGTCAGAGCGTCCGCCTCCGGAGATGAAGGCTTTCGAGCCGTTCAGCACATAATCATCGCCATCCCTGACGGCCTTGGTCCGCAACGAGGCCGCATCGGATCCGGCCCCCGGCTCGGTCAGGCAATAGGAGGCGAAATGCTCCATCGACATCAGCGGCGGCAGGAATTTCGCCCGCTGGCCGTCATCGCCCCAGCTGTCGATCATCCAGGCGCACATATTGTGGATGGAGATATAGGCCGCCGTTGAAACACAACCGCGCGACAATTGTTCGAAGATCAGGCAGGCATCGAGACGGCTCATGCCGGACCCGCCGTGCGCCTCGCCGGTATAGATTCCGGCAAAGCCCATCTCGGCAGCTTCGCGCAGCACATCTTCTGGGAAATGCTTGTTTTCGTCCCACTCCGCCGCGAACGGCTTCATGCGGTCATCGGCGAATTTGCGCGCAGCATCCTGTATCAGGCTCTGGTCTTCATTGAGCTCGAAGTGCAAATCAGGCTCCATCCGGGTTTTGAAAAGGGCCGCGAAGGCCTAACGTGGACCATGCGATTGGGCAAGCTGCGAGGGTAGATCACGATGAGCACATTTCCAGCCACACGATTGCGCCGCTTGCGGCAGGCCGACTGGTCCCGCCGTCTGGTGCAGGAAAATGTGCTGACGGTGAATGATCTGATCTGGGCGGTTGTGGTCTCGGATACGGCCGATCCGGTCCAGCCCGTGGCGGCCATGCCCGGCGTCGAGCGTCTGGGGCTGAAGGCTCTGGCCGATGCGGCGAAACGAGCGGAAAAGCTGGGCATTCCGGCCATGGCGATTTTCCCGCATATCGACCCGGCGAAGAAGAACGCGAACGGCTCCGAAGCGCTCAATCCTGACGGTCTGGTGCCGCAGGCCATCAAGACCATCAAGGACGCGGCCCCGAATGTCGGTGTGATCTGCGATGTCGCGCTTGATCCCTTCACCACACATGGCCATGACGGTGTGATGAAGGATGGCATCATCCTGAATGATGAAACCGTGAACCGCCTCACCAAACAGGCCCTCATTCAGGCGCGGGCGGGCTGTGATGTGATCGCCCCGTCCGACATGATGGATGGCCGCATCGGTGCGATCCGCGAAATGCTGGAAATGGAAGGGTTCACCGACACGATGATCCTGTCCTATGCGGCAAAATACGCGTCCGGCTTTTACGGCCCCTATCGTGAAGCCATCGGTTCGGGGACCGTGCTGCAGGGCGACAAGAAAACCTACCAGATGGATCCTGCCAACACCGAAGAAGCCCTGCGCGAAGTCGCCATGGACCTCGATGAAGGCGCGGACATGGTGATGGTCAAACCCGGCCTGCCCTATCTCGACATCGTGCGCCAGATCTCGGAAACATTCGGTGTACCGACCTTCGCCTTCCAGGTTTCCGGCGAATACGCCATGATACAGGCCGCTGCGGCCAATGGCTGGATTGATGGCGACCGGGTGATGATGGAAAGCCTGATGGCCTTCAAGCGCGCCGGTGCGGCGGGCATTATCACCTACTTCGCGCCGAGAGCGGCGGAGCTGATGGCCTAACCCACCTTTCCGATCGGCGGCAGGGTCCAGTTGAACGCAATCGCACAGCCGCGAATGACAAAGGCCAGCAGCGCCGCGCCCACGGCAGCGGTTCCGGCACCGATACCCAAAGCAATCGCCAACACATAGGCCCCTGCACCGGCCAGCGCCGCCAGGGCGTAGATCTCGGCGCGCAGGACCAGCGGCACATCATTGACGATGATGTCCCGGATCAATCCGCCAAAGGCCGCACTCATCACCCCGGTCAGCAGCGCAATCGACCAGTGCGCGCCAACGGCGAGGCCGGCCTTCGCACCGAGCACGCAGAAGACCGACATGCCGACCGCATCCGCCCAGGCCAGAGCCGCCCGGCGGGTCGCCAGCGATTGCGCCCAGGGGGAGGTATAATATCCGATCAAAGCCCCGGTCAGCGCCAGCCAGAGATATTCCGGCGCATCCACCCAATAGACCGGCAAGCGGCCCAGAAGGACATCGCGCAGCGTTCCTCCGCCCATGCCGGTGACTGCGCCGAGAATGGCCGCCCCGAACGGGTCCAGTTCCTTGCGCGCCGCCAGCATGCCACCGGAATAGGCGAACAGAGTCACACCGCTATAGTCGAGCAAAAGAAAGAGTAAATCGACGGTCAAATCAGTCTGCCTTTCACGCTATCCAAATATATGGATCCGGCCATTTCGCTTTTGGGCTTGCCCAAATAGTCGATTCACCAACTAATCTCTCCTTGCAGCAGGTGACGATTGCGTCACCTGACAAGCAAAACAAAGGGGAGACTCATGTCACTCGACAAAATCATCTGGGCAGTCGCGTTTCTGGCAGCCATCGTGTTCGCGTTTGTAACCTTTGAGTATGGTGCATTGATCCTTGCGCTATTGGGGCTCGCAAGTGGCTTCTTCGTCAAGGGCGATCACCGCAAGGCCCTGATACTGGCCGCCATCTTCCTGATTGCGGGCGGTTCAATGGCGCTGGGCTCAATTCCCGTGATCGGCGAATATCTGAACGCCATCTTTGCCAATTATGGTGCCGTTCTGGGCGCTGCCTCGCTGATGGTCATCGTCATGGCCACGGTCGAGCGCCTTATACCGGGCGCCAGCGAATAACGACGCCTGCAACGCCTGAGCAAACCCCGTCCGCACACTGCGGGCGGGGTTTTTCATGACCCGTCTATCGCTGATGCCAGCGCGGCATCATGGACGGTCACCTGCCAGGCCGCGATGGTCAGGATAATGATCAGTATGGCCCACACCCCGTAATTGACGAAGACGGACCGCTTGGCCGATTTGCGTTCAAGCCATGTCCGGGGCCGGACCCCCTTGACCCGATAGGTAAAGAGCGCCGCCAGATTGACGCTCACCACATTGATCGACAGCAACAGCCCGGCCCGCGCCGCCATCATCCACTCGCCATCCCCGGCATAAAGCCCCATCGCCGCAGAGGGCGGCAACAGCGCCACGGCCACCATCACCCCGACGAGCGCGCTGGAAATGCCGGTGGATATGGACAGCGCCGCCGCCGCTCCCGAAACCAGCGCCAGAGCGGTCGTATCCACGCCGACAATTGTCCGCGAGACGAGCTCTCCACTGAGTGAATTGACAGGTAATGCCATGCCGAGCGCAAAACTGACCATCAATCCGAGCGCCAGACCGGCTACCGCCGTGCGCGCCGACTTCACCATCAGATCAAGATCACCAAGCGCCGAGGCAAAGGAAAAAGCCAGGATCGGCCCCAGCAGTGGCGCAATCACCATCGCCCCGATCACTGCGGCAACATTATTGGCATTGAGACCAAGCGCCGCCACAACCGCTGACAAGGCGGTCAGAACAAGAAAGTCGCGATTGAGCTTGGCCCCGACCGCAATGTCCTCGAACAACTCCTCGCGCAAGGCCAGTGTCCGCCGCTTCGATTTGGTCTCGGCATCCTCATCGGCTTCTGTTTTCGGCAGAGTGGCTTCGACAGGAATGACCACCAGCCGCCAGTCCGAAGTATCGGCCAGCAATCCCTGGATGGCGTCAATGGCCTCCTGCCCATCCCCACTCTTGAAATAGAGGCGCAAGACACGGCGCCCGCGGTCATCGGGCGGCTCCAGCCGGTAATCGACCGGGTCAGCCCGCAGGCAAGATTTCAGGAGGGGTTGGGTATCAACCGTTTCTGGAAAAGAGAGCTCGATCAGACGCATCTAGGGTCAAGCCCGTTTGTCGGCATCTATAAGCCGCGCTATCAAGCTGGAAGTATCCCACCGCCCACCGCCCATCGCCTGAATTTCGGCGTAGAACTGATCGACCAGGGCCGAAACCGGCAGGCGCGCACCGTTATTTCGGGCCTCTTCCAGGACAATACGAAGGTCCTTGCGCATCCAGTCTGTCGCAAAACCATGCTCGAATTCACCCGCCACCATGGTCTGCCAGCGGTTTTCCATCTGCCAGGATTGCGCCGCGCCTTTAGATATGGCGCCAATGACCTTTTCAGCATCCAGCCCCGCCTGTCCGGCAAAATGCAGACCTTCGGAAAGACCCTGCACCACACCGGCAATACAGATCTGGTTGACCATTTTGGCGAGCTGGCCGGCCCCGGCGGCACCAATCAGCGTTACCGCCTTGGCATAACTCGCCATCACAGGCTCGGCGTAGGCGAAGACATCCTGATCACCACCGCACATGATTGCCAGCTGGCCATTCTCTGCCCCGGCCTGCCCCCCTGAAACCGGCGCGTCGATAAACCCGATATCCCGCGCCTTGCAGTCCTGATGCAGCGTCCGCGCCAATACTGCGGAGGCCGTCGTGTGATCGACCAGAACCGATCCGCGCTTCATTGCCGGAATGATCCTTTCGGCGATTGCGCGCACATCCGGATCATCCCCCAGACAGAGAAAGACGAAATCCGCCTCGGCCACTGCGTCCTCCGGCGTGACCGCCACCTTGCCGGGATGCGTCTTCACCCATTTCGGGGCCTTGTCAGCTGTCCGGTTCCAGACCTTAACCTGATGGTCTCTGGCCGCGAGATGACCGGCCATGGGAAACCCCATCACGCCCAGCCCCAGAAATGCGCAATGTGACATCTACTCCCCCTGGTCTAGCTGGCCATACTGGCTGCGGTGGAAGGTCAGCGCCCCAGCCCCCTCATTCACCGAAATACCCATGACCTCACCGACAATAATGTCATGGTCGCCGCCCGGATAAACCGCATGCTGACGGCAGGCAAGGACAGCCCCCGCCCCGTCTATCACCGGAAAGCCGTAGCGGTTTTCCGACCATTTCCCGTCTGGCAGACATTCATTTTCAGCACAGAATTTCGCAATGTCAGCCTGTTCTTTCCCGAGAAAACAGATCGCATAACTCTTGGCAGCCAGAAAGACGTTTGCCCGCTCGGCCGCCTTTACAACGGACCACAAAACCAGTGGAGGTTCCAGCGAAACGGAGGCAAAGGAATTTGCCGTAATGCCGTACGCTTTGCCGTCATGATACGCGGTGACAACCGTCACGCCAGTGGGATAGCGCGACATGGCATCGCGGAATGACTCTGATGACGACAATTTACAATCTCCGAATCGCTTCGAAACCTGACTTTAACCGTGTTGGGACATACTCCGCCTTCAAAGAAGAACAAACAGGGTGGTGTTGTAATGGCTTCGGATCGACCGATCATCATCAAGAAAATAAAGAAGAGCGGAGATCATGGCCACCATGGCGGGGCCTGGAAAGTGGCCTATGCCGATTTTGTAACCGCGATGATGGCCTTCTTTCTCCTGATGTGGCTCATCAACACAGTTGATGCCGACCAACGCCAGGGAATTGCCGACTATTTTGCGCCCGCCAGTGTCGCGCCGACCAATTCGGGCGGTGGCGGCATACTGGCAGGCACCGCACTCGGCGAAGATGGCGGCGGGGCACGGGGTACATCCTCGATCATCGAACGCCTGTCACCGGATGCCGAACAAAACGATCCAGACACACCGAAAGAAACGACCGAACAATCCAGCCAGTCTATCAGCACCGATGCCATGGCGGCCGCCCGCGAACGACGGGAACGGGCTGAATTTGCATCCGCCGAGATGTCGCTGCGTCAATCCCTTCAGGAAATGCCGGAGCTCGCCGAGCTGACGCGCCAGTTGATCATCGAGGAGACACCGGAAGGCTTGCGTATCCAGCTGGTGGATGAAGAAGGCCGCCCGATGTTCAATCCGGGGTCGGTCCAGCCCAATGAACGCGCCGTTATACTGCTACGTGCCGTTGCCGAAATTGCCCAGCAATTGCCGAACCGTGTCGCGATTTCCGGTCACACAGATTCAGCACCAACGCCTGATAATACCTATTCCAACTGGGATTTGTCTGCCAACCGCGCCAATGCCGCGCGCGCCATTTTGCAACAAGGCGGATTGACTGATGACCGGATTGCCGAAGTGACGGGCCGCGCCGGTTCCGAGCCGCTCTACCCGGATGATCCCTACATGCCCGGAAATCGGCGCATCTCCATTCTGCTGCTGCGCGAAGCCCCGGTGATAGCGCCCAACCATGGGCTCAACAGGTAATCCACAGCTCACAGCAAAAAGGGCTCGCCTCACACCGTCCTGCTCATGCTAGTCTTTACGGCCCGTTTATAATGTGGGCACAAGACACAGGGCGTGAGGGATGCTCGTAACCATCGCAGAGACATGGCAGATGTGGGCCGTCATGGCCCTGGTGGCGATTTCCATAGTTTTCTATGTCTGGGAAAAGTACGCAATTGAGATCGTGTCCGCCGCAATTGTCGCAGTGGTGCTGGTCTTTTTCCAGTTTTTTCCTATCCCGGATGGCAATCCTGATGCTGCTGAAATTCTTGCAGGATTTGCCAATCCAGCTCTTCTGACCATCATCGCCCTCCTCGTTGTGGGTCAGGGCATATTTCAGACCGGCGCCATGGACGGCCCGACTCAGCGGCTTCTGGCGTCATATGACAAACGGCCGCTGATTACCCTGATATCAATATTCGTTTTTGTGTTCGTGATCAGCGCCTTCATCAACAATACCCCTGTCGTGGTGATGTTCATTCCGATCCTAGTGGCGGTCGCCGGACGAATGGGCGCATCTCCTTCAAAGATCATGATCCCGCTCAGCTATGTCTGCATTCTGGCTGGTATGACAACGCTGATCGGCTCCTCTACCAACCTGTTGGTATCTGACAGCTATTCATCTTTCACAGGGGAAAATCTCGATTTCTTTGCGCCCTCAAAATATGGCCTTGTGCTGGCTTTTATTGGTGTCCTCTATGTGGCTTTCATCCTGCCACGCCTGTTGCCGGAACGTGCCACAATGGAACGCGAGATCGCCGGCGGTGACGGCAAACAATTCATCGCCCAGCTCGAAGTGACCCGCGACCATCCTCTGCGCGGACAATCACCTGTCGCGGGCATGTTTCCGGACCTGCCGGATATCACCGTCCGGATGATCCAGCGCGGCGAGCACGCCATCCTGCCTCCTTTTGATGATGTCAAATTGCGCACCGGCGATCTTCTCATTGTCGCCGCGACCCGCAAGACATTGTCCGATCTTCTGACCTCACGTGCCGAATACCTGCGCGGGCTGCTGCAAAGCGGTGCGGGAGGGGATGAACCCTCACCGGGCGAGCGTTTGGGCCTTTCGGAATCTGTTATTCCGCCGGGCTCCCGGCTGATTGGCCGGACGGTGGAACAGGTCGGCTTTCGTCATCTGACCGGATGCGTTGTGCTGGGCGTACAGCGCCGCTCCCGCATGATCCGCAAAAAGATGGGCGAAATCCGCATCGAAGCCGGTGATGTTCTGCTGCTTTTTGGAAAGTCTGATGCATTGCGTGATTTGCGCAATGACCGTGACCTTCTGTTGATGGCCTGGGCCACCACAGATTTGCCCGACCCGCGGCGCGCCAATTTCGCGCTCATCATCTTTGCCGGCGTCGTGATTGCCGCTTCGACCAATCTTATGCCAATCGTCCACGCCTCAATTCTTGGTGCTGTCGGCATGATCGCAACCGGATGCCTGAATTCCCGCCAGGCGGCGCGCGCCATCGATATGCGGGTCTATCTGCTGGTCGGCTCGGCATTCGCGCTCGGCACCGCCTTGCAGACCACGGGGGCTGCAAACTACATAGCCGGCGCAGTTGTGTCCACGTTCGAGCCGTTTGGACCTGTTGCCCTGGTCTCTGTGCTTTTCATTCTGATCGCGCTGCTGACCAATGTGCTTTCAAACAATGCAACGGCCATCCTGTTTACGCCCATCGCGATCGCCGCGGCTAACCAGATGGGTCAGGATCCAACCATCTTCGCCTTGACCGTTCTTTTTGCTGCCAACACTTCGTTTGCTACGCCGATCGGGTATCAGACCAATTTGCTGGTCATGGGGCCGGGCCATTACCGGTTTGCTGATTACATCAAGGCCGGAGCGCCACTGGTCATAATTCTCTGGCTGGCTTTTACGGGTATCGCAGCATTTCATTTCGGGTTTTAACAGTGCAGGTTTGTATCAAGACGAGAACAAGGATTCGAGCAGTTCCGTGACTCATCCGTTCACAACCCGCCAGATTCCTTTCTACCTGACCGCATCAGGCCCCTGCCCCTATTTGCCCGGACAGCTGGAACGCAAGCTGTTTACCCGTCTGGAACCCGGTGACGGTCCGGCACTGAATGACGCGCTGACACATGCCGGTTTCCGCCGGTCCCAGGCCGTGCTCTATCGCCCCGCCTGTGAGGGGTGTGACGCCTGCCGGTCCGCCCGCATTCCGGTAAATGCCTTCCAGTTTTCCCGCTCCAACCGGAAAGTCCTGAAAGCCAATGCCGATCTGATCCGCGAAGATCAACCTGCTCATGCCACGATGGAGCAATTTCATTTGCTCTCGCGCTATCTCAATACCCGTCATGGCGATGGTGATATGGCAGGCATGAGCTTTGCCGACTATGTGATGATGGTCGAGGACGGTGCCCAACGCACGGATGTTATCGAATACCGCGATGACTCAGGCATATTGCGCGCGGCGGCCTTGATTGACCGGCTGCGCGATGGCCCGTCTTTGCTTTACAGCTTTTTTGATCCGGACCATCCAGCCCGCAGCTTTGGCAAATTCATCATCCTTGATGCAGTGCGCTGGTCTCAAGGCGAAGGCTTGTCTCATGTCTATCTGGGCTATTGGGTGCCGGGCAGCGCCAAAATGGCTTACAAATCACGCTACCGTCCGCTGGAAATCCTGACACCATCAGGCTGGCGGCGGATTGAAGACACTGAATTAGGCAGACAGACCGAAATGGATTTTGGGGGAGATTGATATGGATCGCCGGACTTTTCTGAGCGGTGCGAGCATTGCCGCAGCAACCGTCGCCACAGCCTGTAGTCAGGGTGACGAGAGCAGCGTTGCCGCACCCAATGTCCAGACACGGCGCACGCGGCGGCTGCGCATGGTCACGACCTGGCCTGCCAACTTCCCGGGACTGGGCACAGCGGCGGAACGTGTCGCGGAATTCTGCAATTCAATGTCGAACGGATCGCTGGATGTCCGGGTTCACGCGGCTGGCGAAATCGTTGGCGCATTCGAAGCTTTCGATGCCGTTGCAACCGGCACAGCCGACATGTACCACGCGGCCGAATATTACTGGCAGGGCAAGTCCCCGGCCTTCAATTTCTTCACCGCCGTTCCACTCGGAATGACGGCTGAAGAAATCATGGCATGGGTCGAATTTGGCGGTGGTCAGGAGCTCTGGGAAGAGCTGGGCCGGCAATTCGGTGTTGTCGCTTTCCAGGCCGGCAATTCCGGTCACCAGATGGGTGGCTGGTTCAAACGCGAGATCAATACGCTGGAAGACTTCCGCGGGCTTCGCATGCGGATTCCAGGACTTGGCGGCAATGTGCTGCGCGAGCTTGGCGGGGCGGCGATTGCCCTGTCCGGCGGCGAGATTTACCCGGCGCTTCAGAACGGCACCATTGATGCCACCGAATGGGTTGGTCCATGGAACGATCTCGCATTCGGGTTTTATCGCGAAGCGCCCTATTATTACGGCCCTGGATTCCACGAGCCAGGCTCGGCCCTTGGCCTTGGCATCAATGCCGCCGTCTGGGACAGTCTCGATAGCGACCACAAGGCCATCATCCGCGCGGCTTGCCGCGCCAGCAACAACATGGCTCTGGCTGAATATGCGCACCAGAATGCCATCGCGCTCGACGTGCTGCAAAACCAGCATGGCGTGCAATTGCGGTCCTTCCCGGATGAGGCATGGCAAAGGATCGGTGAAATCTCGGAACAGGTTGTCGCCGATGTGGCCAATACTGACGCCCTGACGCGGCGCGTCTATGACAGCTACATGGCCGCCCGCAATCGCGGCCGCGTCTGGGGCCGGGTGTCGGATTACCCCTATTTTGCACAACGTGAACGCGTTCTGGGTGGCTAGACCATGCGCGGAGGAGACTGGCTGATCATCCTGATCATTGCCGTCAGCATCATTACGATGATGCTGGATGGCCTTACGGGTGGAGGCATGTCAGCCTGGATCAATTCCAGCCTGTATCTGACTGTCTTGCCTGTTGGACGACTGCTGGGCTGGGCGGGCCTCATCCTGTCGCCACTCCTTCTCCTGCCGCTGATCGGAGGCATCTGGGGACGCATTGCCGGATTGCCGCCGGTTCTGGAAACCGCTTTCCGCAAATTGATCTCTGTGTTTGATACGATCAGCACGGTCATCGGCGATGCCGCGCGCTGGCTGGCGCTTGGCCTTGTCATTGTCACCGCGACTGTGGTCATCCAGCGCTATGTCTTTGGTTTCGCATCGACAAAGCTGCAGGAGACGGTGATCTACATGCACGCTTTTCTGTTTCTGCTATCCGCTGCCTCGACCTTGCTGGCGGATGGTCATGTCCGCGTGGATATTTTCTACGCCAAGCTTTCCGAACGTGGAAAAGCCTGGACCGATCTGATCGGCACCTATCTCGCCCTGTTTCCGATGGCATTGCTAATACTCTTTGTGTCCACACCCTACATCAATGCCAGCTGGCGCATCCTTGAACGCTCCCGCGAAAGCGATGGCCTGCCGCTGGTCTTCATCCTCAAGACCGCCATACCGCTCTTTGCCGTCCTGATCATCCTGCAGGGGCTGGCCTCTGCGCTGCGGGCTGCCTTGACGGTTTCGGGCAAGACCGCGCCCGGACATGCAGCTGCAGTGGATCATGAGCTCTGAAATGAGCACCTTTATCGGCCTTCTGCCTTTTTTGATGTTTGCCATCGCCTTTATCGCCTTGCTGCGGGGTTATCCGGTAGCCTTTACACTGGCAGGCGTGGCACTGGCTTTTGCCGGCATAGGCCTGATGCTCGACGTTTTCGATCCCATCCATTTACGCGCTTTTCCGCAGCGCATTTACGGCAACATGATGGAAATGGACCGTTCCATTCTGGTCGCGGTTCCGCTTTTTGTGTTCATGGGCGTAATGCTGGAAAAGTCCAAGGTTGCCGAGGAATTGCTGGAAGCAATGGGTGCGCTCTTTGGCACTTTCAGGGGCGGGTTGGGCATTTCAGTGGTGGTCGTCGGGGCATTGCTGGCCGCCTCCACCGGTATTGTCGGGGCGACAGTCGTGACCATGGGCCTGCTCTCCCTGCCGACCATGCTCAAGCGCGGATACGATCCGGCGCTTGCCTCCGGCTCCATCGCCGCGGCGGGCACGCTCGGCCAGATCATCCCGCCGTCCATCGTGCTGGTCCTCCTCGGGGATCAGATTTCCAACGCCTATCAGGAAGCCCAGAGGTCGCAGGGCATTTTCTCCCCGGATATCGTCTCGGTAGGAGATCTCTTCGCCGGCGCCCTTATTCCCGGCCTGCTGCTTGTGGCCACCTATATCGGTTACCAGATTTTCGTGGCCATCACGCAGCCCTCAAAAGCACCGCCAGCACCACAAGGGGAACGCCCCTCGCTGGTCAAAATCCTGCGCGCCCTTATCCCGCCCCTCGGTTTGATCGTCGCGGTGCTGGGCTCCATTCTCACCGGCCTTGCCACACCGACAGAGGCAGCGGGTGTAGGCGCGGTCGGGGCGACATTCCTTGCCGGATTCCGTAATGCCGGAGGAAATGTAAACCCGAAGCCAGGCCAGATCCTATCGGGTCTGGGCGCCTTGTCACTTTTCCTGCTGATTGCCATGTCGCTCTTCGTCGATCTTCGCGTCGGGCGCGAAAACATATCCACCGGCGATCAGACCGGGCTCTTTCTGGCCTATGCCTTCGTCGCTCTGACGATTATCGGCGCAGCCATAGCCTTGTGGCGGTTGAAGAAGACCGGTGTTCTGGACGATGTGATGCGGTCCACCGCCCAGATTTCCTCCATGGTCTTTGTCATTCTTATCGGAGCCGCATTGTTTTCCCTGATATTCCGGGAACTGGGCGGCGATTCCACGGTGCAGGCGGCCCTGGAAGCCGTACCGGGCGGGAAATGGGGTGCCCTCGCCATCGTCATGCTGGTGATGTTCCTTCTGGGATTCTTCCTCGATTTTATCGAAATTACTTTCGTTGTGGTTCCGATTGTCGCCCCGATCCTCCTGATGATGGGGATTGATCCGGTCTGGCTCGGCGTTTTGATGGCACTGAACCTTCAAACCAGCTTCCTGACACCGCCCTTCGGCTTTGCACTCTTCTATCTGCGGGGCGTTGCACCGCCTGAAGTCACCACCGGGGCGATCTACCGCGGCGCCCTGCCCTTTGTCGGTATCCAGCTGATTGTCATCATACTGGTCGCCCTCCTGCCCTGGCTCGCGACCGGCCTGCCGGACCTGATATATGACTAGACATCTCGTCGCGCCACGGATCGAGATGGAGCGTCTGGTCCTGCGGCCTCTACGTGCTGATGATTTTGATGACATTCACCGGATCTGGTCTGACCCGGAAAACGTCGTATTTGTAGGCGGGCATCCCTCGACATTGAACCAGTCCTGGAGGCGTGTCGTCACCAGCGCCGGTTATTGGCCCATACTGGGATATGGGTATTGGGCACTGGATGAAATTGCGTCTGGCAAATTCATTGGTCTTGTAGGATTTGCGGACTTCAAACGCGATGAACCGGCCGGTTTCAGCGGCGACCCCGAAATTGGCTATGTCATCGACAAGGCTTTCCATGGAAAAGGGTATGGCCGGGAAGCCATGACCGCCTGCATGAACTGGATGGATGAAACGCACGGGCGCAGCCGCACCATCTGCATGATCGAGCCGGGCAACATCGCCTCCATCCGGATTGCCGAGCGCCTGGGATACAAAACCTACGGCGAAGGCGAGA
>PFFX01000060.1 GCA_002783385.1 Rhodobacterales bacterium CG15_BIG_FIL_POST_REV_8_21_14_020_59_13
CCGCGCTTCGGGCTTTTCCTCGCATCTCTTGTCATCGCAGCCGCCATTTCAGTCAAATTAACAGGTCCTGACCCTAATAGCGGTAATGCTCAGCCTTGTACGGGCCGTCCCGTTCAACACCGATATAATCGGCCTGCCCGGTAGAAAGCTCGGTCAGCCGCGCGCCCAGCTTGGGCAGGTGCAGGGCCGCGACCTTTTCATCGAGATGTTTGGGCAGGATGTAGACTTCGTTCTTGTAATCCTCGCCGCGCAGCCACAGCTCTATCTGTGCCAGCGTCTGGTTGGTGAAGGAAGCCGACATCACGAAGGACGGGTGGCCATTGGCATTGCCGAGATTTACCAGCCGGCCTTCAGAGAGAAGAATGATCCGGTTGCCTTCCGGGAATTGCACCAGATCGACCTGCGGCTTCACATTGGTCCACTGGAAATTCCGCAGCGCCTCGACCTGAATCTCGTTGTCGAAATGGCCGATATTGCAAACGATCGCCATATCCTTCATGGCGCGCATGTGATCGACGGTCAAAACGTCCTTGTTGCCGGTCGCGGTCACGAAGACATCGCAATCATCGACGACATCCTCGACGCGCACGACGGCAAAACCGTCCATGCAGGCCTGCAGTGCGCAGATCGGGTCAACCTCGGTGACCGCCACGCGGGCCCCGGCCTGCGACAGTGATTCGGCCGAGCCTTTGCCAACATCGCCATAACCACAGACGAGGGCGGTCTTGCCGGCCATCATCACGTCGGTGCCGCGGCGGATCGCGTCCACCAGGCTTTCGCGGCAGCCATAGCGGTTGTCGAATTTCGACTTGGTCACCGAATCATTCACATTGATCGCCGGGAAGGGCAGCTCGCCACGTTTTTGCATCTGGTAAAGCCGCATCACGCCGGTCGTGGTTTCTTCCGACACGCCTTTGATATTGGCCTTGGCCTTGGCAAACCAGCCTGGTGTTTCAGCAATCCGCTTCTTGATCTGCGCGAAGAGGTATTTCTCTTCTTCCGATTTCGGCTCGCCGAGAATGGACGGATCGTTCTCCGCTTTTTCGCCGAGGATGAGATACATGGTGGCATCGCCGCCATCATCGAGGATCATGTTGGCGGTTTCACCATTCGGCCAGGTGAAGATCTTGTCGGCAAATGCCCAGTATTCTTCCAACGTCTCGCCCTTATGGGCAAAGACCGGCACGCCGGTTTCGGCAATCGCGGCTGCGGCATGGTCCTGGGTCGAGAAGATATTGCACGACGCCCAGCGCACTTCCGCGCCCAGCGCGGCAAGGGTTTCAATCAGAACTGCTGTCTGGATGGTCATGTGCAGCGAACCGGCAATGCGGGCGCCCTTCAGCGGCTGGTCCTTGCCATATTCCTCGCGCAGCGCCATCAGGCCCGGCATTTCAATTTCCGCCATGTCGATTTCGGTCCGGCCCCATTTGGCCAGCGACAGGTCTTTGACTTGGTAATCAGACATAAAAGGTCCTTCCATCAGGATGATCGGGAGAGCTTCAGCCCTCCGGGGCGGGGACTCCCGGCCGGATAGGGGGACAGCAATGCGCTGCCCGTTAGCACGCAGAACCGCCCGGCACAATGCAGGCGCTGATCTGGCGCAGACAAAGTTTATGTGACGCCCATGACTCTTGCGGCCCAAATCTTGTATAGTCCGGAGCAGGCCGCGTTTCAGGCCGAGGCGCAGAGTGGAAAAACTGCGTAGAGTTTTGTGAAGGGTGGGGTCATGTCGAGTATTCCAGGGGCGCACGCAAGCCTTGGCTTCGGACGTAAACGTGTTGATTTTTATGCCTCTCCGGGCGTCACCATTGGAGACGGGCCTCGCCGTGGTGAACATGACATCCGGGACGCTGATGGGAGGACGCATACCATGCGCCTGTCCCGTCCTGATACACCGCTGGAATCCGGAGAGACCGTCACTGTTTTACGCGCGCAAGCCGGACCGGATCACGGATCGCGGCCTGTTGCCGTCATCAATCATGATCGCAATGCCTGGACCCGCACTGCCCCGGAAGCAACAGCAGTCCTCGCCCGCAGCGGCATCACCCGCTCGTTTAACTGGTGGCTGTCCATGCTGCTATTCATGGCCGCTGCCATAAGCTTTGCCTGGCCGGATATCCGCCTGTTTATGCTGGAAGTGGATCCCGGCATTTTTGCCGCGCTTCCCGACATCAATATTTTTGTTTTGGCCGCAGAGGCGATTCCAGCTCTTCCGGGATTTGATCTCGCGGCTATCATTCCCGGCTTTACCGGCCTCGTCGAACAGGCGGGCCTGCCTGCATGGTTATCGGCGCAAGTCCTTGCCTTTGCTTTGCCGCTGATACTTCTGGCCCTGATCGCCTATTTGGCACGCTCCTGGCGCATTCTCTGGGCACCAGTCTATGTGCTGTCCGCAATAGCTACCGGCCTCGCGCTCGGTGCCGGCGCTCCGCTGACGGCTTCCATGCTGGCCCTCGCTGGTGTGGCGCTGCTTTTCAGTGTGGGCGGTTTCATCAACCGCACCCGCGATGCCGGCCGCCTGGAAGGGCGTATCGCCCGTTTGAGCGAGAATATTCTTCGCCATCCGCCCTCTGAAACCGTCGCAGCCCCTGCCACCGCAGGAGCAGCACTTGCAACACATGCGGTTACCACCGATCACCCCGCGCCTACCGAAACATATGCCGCACCGGCTGATGCCGGTGATCTGCCCAGCGATGAAGAGCTCGAAGCCGCCCGTGCCGATGCCGGTGAAGACGATCCGGCTTCGGCGCCGTCCCTGCGCTCAACGCCGGAAGAATTGGGCGTGGACGAAGCGTCTGACCGCGACATGGTCATGCCACCACCTCCACCTCTGGCGAACCGGTCGGCAAGCGAGACCGGAGAATCCGGTGACGCAGCGGCCACCACAGAGAGCGGCATGACGATGGCCGCTACAGCGACCGCCTCGGCCATGCATGCGCCGTCACCGTCACCTTCCGAATCGCAAACGCAGAACGCGTCTGTCAGCGAAGCCCCATCGGATACCAGCCCCGGAATACCGGATACACCAGCCACCGCGACTGCGGCAGCGATGCAAGCCCCTTCACCGGAGCCAGCCCCGGACACACCGGCACCGGAAGAAATTCATGCCTTCAGGACATCGGATTCCGGTGAGCATGAAACACTGATGTCGTCGCGTGATATTGCCGATGCCGAAGAGGCTGTTGATGCTCCGGACGCGGCCCCGATCCTCCCGCCAGACGGGGCGGCTGCCAGTGATGAAGTCTCCGACCCCTTCATGACATCAGACAGCGATGAGGAAACCGAAGAGGACGACCGCGAAACGCCGCGTCAGACCGATTCGTAGAATTTGTCCTCGACCAGCTGAACCAGCGCTAAAAGCGCCGCTTCGGCATCCTTGCCCTCAGCGATGATGGTGATTTCCGTACCCGGCCCTGCGGCCAGCATCAGCAAGTCCATGATGGAGGAGGCCTCAACCGTTTCCTCACCGCGCTGGACCTGAATGACGGCATCATAACCGGCCGCCATATCGACAAATTTGGCGGATGCCCGCGCATGCAGGCCGCGCTGATTGGTAATCGAAACCGTGCTCGAAACCGGCACTATTTGGCCGAGCCTTCAAGAACTTTCACTGCCCGCGCCACATAGCGCTGACCAGCGGCTTCACCGGCTTCAGCGAGCGCACCCAGTGCCAGCGTATTCCGCGATTCCACAAGCTTGATCATCATCGGAAGATTGATCCCGGCCAGCACTTCGACTTTGTCAGGGAGCATCTGGGATATCGCCAGATTGGACGGCGTACCACCAAACATGTCGGTCAGAATGAGCACGCCGCTGCCGGTATCCAGCGACTTGATCCGGTCACGGATGTCACTGCGGCGTTCCGCCAGATCATCGTCGGGGCCAATGCACATCGCCTCACAATACTCCAGCGGACCGACGACATGCTCGGTTGCAGCGACAAATTCGCGCGCAAGATTACCATGTGTAACGATCAGAAACCCGATCATGTATCACCCCTGAACGCTGTGATTAAATCGCGGAGTCGGGCTGGCGGAAAGCGGTTTTTTCACGAAGCCGTCATATTTGCACAGCGCGTGGCAGGGTCAGGGTGAATCGGGCCCCGGCAGTTCCGGCTTGGCCATCACTGCGATTTTCAGCACGGATATCCCCGCCATGAACAGTGATAATCTGGCGTGCAATGGCCAGCCCCAGACCCGAATGGGCACCAAATTCGGCCCCGGCAGGGCGCTCGGTATAGAAGCGTTTGAAGATGGTCTCCAGATTGTCCGGAGGAATGCCGGGGCCCTCGTCATCGACCGTGATTTTCACCATCCCCGCCTCCGACAGGCTCAGGGCAATGCGGATCGTCCCGTCTTCGGGAGAGAAGGTGATGGCATTATCAATGAGATTGCGGATCACCTGCCCCAGCGGCACCGCCCGGCCTTCGACAAAGGCGTGCTCAAGTGTCGATTTGAAGAGCAGCTCTGGCTCATCGGCCCGTGAAGCCTCATAGGCGCTGACCGTGTCTTGCAGCAGCTGGACCAGATCTACTTGCCCCACATCCTCGCGGGACAGCTCGGCGTCAAGGCGTGACGCACGCGAGATATCGGTAATCAGCCGGTCCATGCGGCGCACATCCGAGGCAATCACCGCCAGAAGCCGCTCGCGCTGGTCTGCAGTTTTCGCCTTGGGCAGGATTTCGGCCGCAGACCGGATAGAGGTCAGCGGGTTTTTCAGCTCGTGCGCGACATCAGCGGCAAATTGTTCGATCGCATCCATGCGGTCATAGAGCGCAGCGGTCATCTCGCGCATCGCTTCGCCCAGCTCGCCAATCTCGTCGCGCCGGCCGGCCAGGGAGGGCATTTCCACCCGCCGTCCCTTGGCCCGCCGCACACGGCGCGCGGCCTTGGCCAGCCGCCGTATCGGCCGGGCGATAAAGACGGTCAGCGCCAGTGAGGACAGAACACTGACCAGTGCCGCCAACAGGATAAACGGAAACAATGCCCGGCGTTCGCTGGCGATGATTTCATCGAGATCAAAGGATTCCAGTGTCACCACGCCGACTACAGCGCGAACGGGCTGGATCGGAACGCTGACCGAAACCACCCGCGAACCGTCAGGTTGCCGCCGGACGCCGGCGATAATTTCTCCCCCGATCGCGGCCGAGATTTCCTGTTCCAGGGTGCGATTGAGGGCGGCGCGTTCTTCATCCGTCCGGAACCATCCGCCAAACCCATCCATCAGGCGCGAAAGCAGACTGCGCGCATCTTCGGCAAAAGCCCCGGGAAGCGCCTCGCCCGGCGGCGGTATTTCGGTGACATCAAAGCGATTGGCCAGCAAATGGCTGTCGGCAACAATTTGCGCTGCCTTGTTATAGATCCGCGCACGCACATCATCGGGCAAGTAGAGATCGCGGAGGATCAGCCGGGCATCGCCGTCCAGGAGGATGGGGGATGGATCGCTCTCTGCCGCGCCTTCCGCCATCACATTGGCAATCAGCGTGCCTTCGACACGCAAGGCTTCGATCTTGGCATTGACGAGGCCGCGCCGTGTTTCAGACACAGCCAGCATGCCTGTAATCAGAACCAGAAGAGCCAGACCATTGGCGGCGAGGATAATCCACGCCAGACGCGAAAAGGAGCCCCCGCGCACTGATCGCAGCGTCCGGCTAGCTCTCCTTGTAACGGTATCCAACACCATAAAGGGTCTCGATGGCGTCGAACGTCTTGTCGACTTCTCTGAATTTCTTGCGGACACGCTTGATGTGGCTGTCGATGGTCCGGTCGTCGACATAGATCTGATCATCATAGGCGGCATCCATCAGCGCATCGCGGCTTTTCACATAGCCGGGGCGTTGCGCCAGGGATTGCAGGATCAGGAATTCCGTCACGGTAAGCCGCACCGGCTCACCTTCCCACGAACAGGAGTGGCGGTTGGGATCCAATGACAGCCGCCCGCGCATGATTGGCTTTGATTCGCCACCCGGTTTGCCCGGATCACCCACAGGGTCCGGCCGTGCACGGCGCAGGACGGCTTTCACCCGCTCGCCCAGAAGACGCTGGGAGAAGGGCTTGGTGATATAGTCATCGGCTCCGAGATTGAGGCCGATCGCCTGGTCAAATTCGTCATCTTTCGAGGTCAGAAAAATCACGGGCATGTTCGAGGATTGCCGCAGGCGCCGGAGCAATTCCAGACCATCCATGCGCGGCATCTTGATGTCGAAAATACCCAAGTCCGCCGGATCCTCCGTCAGCGACTCCAGCGCGGTGGCCCCGTCATTGAAGGCGCGCACCTTATAGCCTTCACCCTCCAGAAAAATGGAGACCGAAGTGATGATGTTCTCGTCGTCATCGACCAGTGCGATTGTGGCCATGAACGCGCCTCCTCATTCCTTTTCGCCAAACCTTAGACAAGCTTGGCGCGAAGCGAAAGCGTTAGAGCCTGATTTGTTCAAGCGGCATTGTTTGACCGCCGGTAATTCGTGTTCCGGCCAAGAGCGCAAGGCGCTGCGGTGTGAACACCGTGAGCTTTGTGCGACGCCG
>PFFX01000027.1:0-1742 GCA_002783385.1 Rhodobacterales bacterium CG15_BIG_FIL_POST_REV_8_21_14_020_59_13
GGGGTGAGGCGTGAACGCGCTGCAGAAAATCGAGGCCTACAAGCGCGAGGAAATTGCGCGCGGCAAGGCGGCTTTCAGCGAGGCCCGGCTGGCGGAGATGATGGCTGCGGTGGGACTGGCGCGTGATTTTGCCGGCGCTCTGTCGGCGAAATCGGGAACAGACGGCGTGGCCCTGATTGCCGAGATCAAGAAGGCCAGCCCGTCCAAGGGCCTGATCCGGGCCGCTTTCGACCCGGCCGCCCTTGCCTCCGCTTATGAATCAGGTGGGGCCACCTGTTTGTCCGTCCTCACCGATGCGCCGAGCTTTCAGGGGCATGCCGATTATCTGGCCGAAGCGCGGGCCGCTACGCCCCTGCCCGCTTTGCGCAAGGATTTCTTGCTCGATGTCTGGCAGGTGAAGCAATCACGGGCGCTCGGCGCGGATGCGATCCTGGTGATCATGGCGAGTGTGGACGACGCCTTGGCGCTCGATCTGGTTCAGGCCGCGCAGGAATTCGGCATGGCGGCGCTGATCGAAACCCATGATGCGGCCGAGCTGGACCGCGCTCTGGCCCTGCCTTCCCCCCTGATCGGTGTGAATAATCGCGATCTGACGACGTTCGAGACCTCGCTTGAAACCTTTGAACGGCTGGCCGCAGATATTCCCGATGACCGATTCGCCATTGCCGAGAGCGGTATCTTCACGCCCGCCGATGTGGCCCGCCTGAAAGCAGCGGGTGCGAAGGGCCTCTTGGTCGGGGAAAGCCTGATGCGACAGGCCGATGTGGCAGAAGCGACGCGGGCATTGTTGGCCTGACCGGCATTAACTTGACCTTTACCCGGAACACTCATAGAACATCCAGATAAGTTTCTGATTTGTTCCTGCCGGGGTCTGGCCATGCTGACACGCAAACAACACCAGCTTTTGCTCTTCATCAACAAGCGCTTGAGCGAGGATGGCGTCTCGCCGTCCTTTGAGGAAATGAAGGATGCGCTGGACCTGGCTTCTAAATCCGGTGTGCACCGCCTGATCACGGCTCTGGAAGAACGCGGCTTCATCCGCCGCCTTGCGCATCGCGCCCGGGCACTTGAAGTCCTGAAAATGCCGGAGTCAGCCTCGCCTGGGGCGGTAAAAACCGACGCCGGTAATGTGGTCCGCCCCGATTTTGGCGGAGACTCCGGCCCTGTGGCCGGTATTGAAGTTGCCATGCTGGGCAAGATTGCTGCCGGGGTGCCGATCGAGGCGATCCAGCACGAGCAGGACCGCATCATGTTGCCGCCCGGCCTAGCGGGCGGGCGCGGCGAACATTACGCGCTGGAGATTGAAGGCGATTCCATGATCAATGCCGGCATTCTGGACGGCGACATCGTCATCATCGAGCGCTGCGACACCGCCACGAATGGCGAAATCGTGGTTGCGTTGATCGATGAGGAAGAAGCCACGTTGAAACGCCTGCGCAAGAAAGGTGGATCCGTGGCTCTGGAAGCCGCCAATCCGGCCTATGAGACCCGTATTTTCGGACCCGACCGTGTCCGCGTCCAGGGCAAGCTGGTCGGCCTTATCCGCCGCTACCACTAGCCGTCCAGACGCGATGGCCGCGCCGCGTCTCAACCTGTGATTCGCGCAAGATCCGCCCGTCCTGCAGCCAGAGAGCGATGGATCCGCCTGCCTCCAGCTCGCCCCGATCCACAAGCCGGGCCGGGCAGGCTGCGCGCTCAATGGGCGAGGCATAGGTTTTCAGAACTACGATATCGGAAACGGC
>PFFX01000027.1:1759-6501 GCA_002783385.1 Rhodobacterales bacterium CG15_BIG_FIL_POST_REV_8_21_14_020_59_13
TCTCCCCGCTTTCGCTGACAGTGATGGTAAGGCCTTGCGCCTTGCCCGAACATCCGCGCGGATCACAGCTTATCCCGTCCCTGCCCGGACGGACCGGCTCCCCCGCTTGCTCCAGAAAAACCGATGTTGCAAAGCGGGCGCGGCGGCGGTCCGTGCTGGACCAGCCTGCGCCCTCTCCGTCCTCAAACCTGGCCAGCACCACGCCTTCTTCGCTGATGAAGGCATCAGGCGGTTGATGGGAAAACCAAGCTGCATAGGCGGCGAGCATGACAACAACGCCGATGCGCCGGACCGGACCTGATGCGGCGACCAGCAACACAAATCCGAAAGCATAGAGCGCCAGAATGAGCCCCGGTGCCGAGGCCGCCGGAGCGAGCGATCCCGGCCAGGACGTCACCCATTCGGCGATCCGCACCACCCAGATCAATCCCCAGCTCATGACGGCGAGTGCGGGACCATCCAGTCCGAACGGGGCGAAGGCCAGCGCCAGAGCGCCTGCGGGCATCACCACCAGCGAGAACACCGGCATGGCCGCAAGATTGGCTGCCAGCCCGTAAACGGCAATGCGATTGAAATGAAAGGCGGCAAAGGCAGCCGTCGCACTGCCCGCAACAAAGGATGAAAATGACAGCGTTCCCCAAAAGCCCAGGAAACGGTCAATCGTGCCCTTCTGGCGGGCATGGGTTTCCCGCCCGCGCCAGAGATCAAACGCCGCCACCAGAGCCGAGGCGGCAGCAAACGACATCTGGAAACCCGGTGCCAGAATGCTTTGCGGCTGAAGTATCAGGATGATCGTTGCGGCCAGCGCAATGGATTGCATGGATATGGCGCGGCGTTTCAGCAATACACCCAGCAAGATGACCGATACCATGACAAAGGCGCGCTGCGTCGAGACCGATGCGCCGGACAAAACCAGATAAAGCGTTGCGCCAATCAGGGCGACAATCGCTGCCGGAATGCGCGGATCATACTGGCGCGCGAATGCGGGAATGGCCGCACCGAAGGCGCGTACAACGAAAAACAATCCGCCGGCAAAGAGGCTCATATGCAGGCCGGAAATCGCCAGAATATGCCCCAGCCCCGCCACGCGCAGGGCTTCCGCCTGATCGGGGGGAATGCCGGACCTGTCGCCGGTAATCAGGGCGGCGGCAATGCCCGATGTCTCCGGTGCGGCCCGTTCGCGGATATGTTCAGCCATCTGCCAGCGCCAGCGTGCCAATAGGCGTTGACGCTGATGGCTTTCGAGATCCACAGCTTCTAGCGGCGTAATGGCATAGCCGGTCCCGCCGAGGCCAGAAAACCAGGCCGCAAAGGCCGGATCATACCCCCCCGGGACCGCCGGCCGGCGGGGCGGTGCCAGCACAACCTGTGCGACAACTCCCTCGCCCGGCCCGAGTTCCCCGCGCCGCGCATAAAAACGGATGCGATCGGGCGGTGTGTCCATGCCCTCCAGTGAGGCGACGCGGAGGATGATCCGCTCACGGCCATTGCTGTTCTGGACCGCCTCTATCCAGCCCTCCACAGCAAAAGCGCGGCCCGATACCTCAACAAAGATCGTATTTTGCGAGAGTGTGTGATGCTGCGTCCGCGAAAAGCCGGCTGCAGCCAAGGCTGCCAGCATCAGGACGGACCACAGGACAGGCCTCCCGGACGCCCATTTCCAGCTGGAAATCACAGCGAGAATTGCGGCGATAGCCAACAGGCCCGTCACCAAAAAGGGCGGTTCTTCCGGCAGGCTGAAATAGGCAATGGCTCCCGCGCCCAGAGCCACCGGCGCCCAGATCGCCATACGCACCGGGCGCGCCAGGTCAACCGTGCCAAGAACGGTTTTCAACCGGCTTGACCCCGAAGCCGGTCCGGGTTTCAGAAATGCCACATCCTTCTGGCGCAATCGGCTGTTCCATCCCCCTGCCCGCCATGCTACCACGCGCTCATCTTTTCGCAGTGCAACATGGTTTCGCGAGTGCCAAACATAACACAACCCATCGTTACACGCTTTGCACCCTCTCCGACAGGCTATCTGCATATCGGTGGCGCGCGCACAGCACTTTTCAACTGGCTCCTGGCCCGGGGTTCCGGCGGAAAATTCCTGCTGCGAATTGAAGATACGGACCGTCAGCGCTCGACCAAGGATGCAACACGCGCCATTCTGGATGGTCTGAGCTGGCTGGGGCTGGACTGGGATGGAGAGCCCGTCTCACAAAATGCCAATGCACCTCGCCATGCCGCCGTCGTTGACGAATTACTGGCCAAGGGCCGCGCTTTCCGCTGTTATATGACCGAGGAAGAGCTGGCGGCGACACGTCAGGTCGCGTTTTCCGAGGGCCGTGCGCTTCGCAGTCCGTGGCGGGACCGGCCGGCATCCGACGTTCTCGCTGATACGCCTTTCGTCATCCGCTTCCGTGCAGGTGACGACGACGAAGTGCTGGTCGAGGATGCCGTTCAGGGCGATGTCCACTGGAAAGGCAAGGAGTTTGACGATCTGGTCTTGCTGCGCAGTGATGGCACACCAACCTATAATCTCGCCGTTGTCGCCGATGATCACGATATGGGCGTCACCCATATCGTGCGCGGTGACGATCATCTGGTAAATGCCGCCCGTCAGGCGCAGATCTATGACGCGCTGGAATGGGACCGCCCGGTTTTCGCACATGTTCCACTGATCCATGGACCCGATGGAAAGAAGCTTTCCAAACGCCATGGCGCTTTGGGTATCGAGGCCTATCGTGATCTGGGCTATCTGCCAGAAGGGTTGCGCAATTACCTCTTGCGGCTGGGATGGTCGCATGGAGACGAGGAATATTTCACTGATAGCGAGGCGCAGGCCGCCTTCAGCCTCTCCGGTCTGAACAAGGCGCCGGGCCGGTTGGATTTCGACAAAATGGCCAGCGTGAATGCGCACCATATGAAACTCGCGGACAATGCCCGGCTGCTGGAGCTGGTTTCCCCCTGGTGTGAGAAGCTGGTTGAAGGTCTTGATACATCCAGCGCAACCTTCCGCGTTCCGGTGCTGGCGGCGATGGATGTGCTCAAGACACGGGCTTCCACCCTCGCCGAACTGGCTGATCAGATCTATTTCCTTATCCGGCGGACACCGATTATGTTGGAAGGCAAGGCTGCCAAGCCCCTGAAAGGCGACGCGCCGGACCTGCTGACACGATTGATGCCGCGTCTGGAAGCCGTTTCTAACTGGACGTCAGACTACCTTCATGCCGAGCTGGAGGCTTTTACAGAAGCTGAAAGCATTGGTTTCGGAAAAATTGGCGCGCCCTTGCGGGCCGCACTTACCGGTGGCGCACCGGCGCCGGACCTGTCCCTGGTCATGGAATGGCTGGGGCGTGATGAGGTCTTGCGCCGCATGGCGGATCAAATCAAAACGGGCGAATAGACCCGAGGAAGACGAGAAGGAAGAGCATGATGAAAACCAAGGCTCAACCCAATGGGACGGCAACGCTCACAATTGATGGTCAGACCTATGAATTTCCAGTCCTGAAGGGCACAATCGGCCCGGATGTTGTCGATATCCGCACACTTTACAGCAAGGCGGGCGTCTTTACTTATGATCCCGGATTTACATCGACGGGCTCGTGCGAAAGCCACATCACCTATATTGATGGCGATAAGGGCACGCTGCTCTATCGTGGTTATCCGATTGATCAGCTGGCCGAGCAATCGAGCTTTATCGAGGTCTGCTATCTCCTGCTGCACGGCGAGTTGCCAAGCCCGGATGAGCTGAAAAGTTTCAACATGACGATCAGCCGTCACACCATGCTGCATGATCAGTTCGATCAGTTCTTCCGGGGTTTCCGGCGCGACGCGCACCCGATGGCGGTGATGGTCGGCACGGTCGGGGCACTGTCGGCTTTCTATCACGACTCGACTGATATCAACGATCCGAATGCCCGCATTATTGCCAGCCATCGCATGATCGCTAAAATGCCCACGATTGCGGCCCGCGCCTACAAATATTCCATCGGCCAGCCCTTCATCAGCCCACGTAATGATATTGATTTTTCAGGTAATTTCCTTCGCATGTGCTTTGCCGTTCCGGCTGAAGATTTCGAGCTGAACAAGACGCTCGCCAAAGCAATGGACAAGATTTTCATCCTGCACGCCGATCACGAGCAGAATGCATCGACCTCGACGGTGCGACTGGCGGGTTCATCAGGTGCCAACCCGTTTGCCTGTATCGCATCCGGTATTGCCAGCCTGTGGGGGCCGGCGCATGGCGGTGCCAATGAAGCGGCGCTCAGCATGCTTGAAGAGATCGGTACCGTTGACAAGATTCCGGAATATATCGCCCGCGCCAAAGACAAGGATGATCCGTTCCGCCTGATGGGCTTTGGTCACCGGGTCTACAAGAATTATGACCCGCGCGCCAAAGTCATGCGCGACACCTGCTATGAAGTGCTTGATGTGATGGGTGTTCGCGACGAGCCTTTGCTACAGGTTGCTCTGGAGCTTGAGAAAATCGCCCTCGAGGATCCGTATTTCGTCGAGAAGAAGCTTTATCCGAATATCGATTTCTATTCCGGCATCACATTACGCGCCATGGGCTTTCCGACCTCGATGTTTACCGTTCTGTTCGCCCTGGCCCGCACGGTTGGGTGGATCGCACAATGGACGGAAATGCTGGAAGATCCGGTTCAGAAAATCGGCCGTCCGCGCCAGCTTTTTGCCGGTGCCACAGAACGCACCTACATTCCGATTTCAAAGCGCTAATCCCTGTCGCGGCGGGCCGT